>JAOZRE010000452.1 GCA_029940215.1 bacterium
CTGAAGGTAGCTGCTGCTCCGATTCGGGGCATTCCAAACGAGATGGTTCCCACAATGATTATACCGAAGCCACCAGCGAAAAACACATACCACGGAAGCGTCCGCCATTCAGTCAATCCACCCCCCCTAAGCAGTATCAGCGGAATACCGGAGAGGATCGTTCCGCTCAGGTGAATAATAAAAACACTTTCCAGATTACCCATCCGCTGTCCGATCAGGCTGATCATCAGTCCCTGCAATGCGATCGCGCTCCCTGCAACCAACCCCAGCACAACAGCTATACTTATCATTAACATCGATGTTACTCCTTTCGTTTTTTCCTGACTAAGTCGTTTCACCCTCATCCAGTACCTTCAGGATCACATCAGGTATTGGGACCGGGTCTTTGCTGATGGATATCGCACCTTCAAATTGAGACATGGCTTCTGCCAGTTTCTCCTCGCTGTTATAGTGTATCTCCATCACGGCCTCTCCGGGCTCAACCCGGCTGCCGATTTTCTTATTTAAAATGATACCCACACCCGGATCGATCACTGAATCCAGGGTTTGCCGGCCGGCACCGATCAACACAGCGCCCCTGCCGATGGAAAGGGCAGCCAGGGAATCGATATAACCCCCTTCTGCAGCATTTATCAAACAGGTCATCGTAGCAGACGGTAACAGGGAAAGATCATCCAGGCAGGTGTCCTCCCCACCCTGTTCCCTGACAATCTCCTTGAACTTCTCAAACGCAGAGCCGTTATCAATGGACTGCTGAACCATCCCCAGCGCCTCTTCATATGAACCCGCCCTGTCACCCATTACAATCATGTGGGCGGCGAGCGCATAGCTCAATTCCACCAGATCTGTTCGGTGCGGATCACTCTCCCCCTTGAGCACAAGAATCGACTCTATAACCTCCAGAGCATTTCCAATATGGGTCCCCAGCGGTTGATTCATATCGGTTATCAGCGCGGAAACCCGTTTATTCATCCTGTTGCCGATGGAGATCATCAGTCTCGCCAGGGTTTCGGCATCTTCCAGCCGTTCCATAAATGCGCCTCTCCCTGCTTTGACGTCAAGGACCAGTCCGTCGATACCTTCCGCCAGTTTTTTACTCATGATACTGGCCGAGATGAGTGACCGATTGGCCACTGTACCGGTCACGTCACGAAGTGCGTACAGTTTCTTGTCGGCCGGTGCAATTTCCTTTGTCTGCCCAATCAGGCAAAGACCTGTTCTGCGAAGGGTGTCACGATATCGATCCAGATCGAGGTTGACATCAAATCCGGGAATGGCTTCGAGCTTATCAAGGGTCCCACCCGTGTGTCCCAGCCCTCTGCCGGAAATCATCGGAATCGTGACGCCGAGAGCGGCGCAAATGGGTGCGATAACCAATGAGGTCTTATCACCGACGCCACCAGTCGAATGCTTATCCACTTTGATGCCGGCGATATCACCAAGATCCAGTACCAGTCCCGAATAGAGCATCGACTCCGTCAGCCATACTGTTTCGTCTGTGTCCAGCCCATTCAGAAAAATCGCCATCAACAATGCAGAGGCCTGATAATCCGGAATCCGACCGGCGGTATACCCCTCAATAAAAAAAGAAATTTCAGCTATAGACAACCGCCCGCTGTCTCGCTTCTTCTCCAGAATTTCTAGAAACTGCATGTTTGTTGGTCCCGGGATACATTTTGGATAAAACCACGCCACAATGGCGCAAAATCTATTTCATGAAGCCGTCATTTTTCTGTCTTTTATTTGCAACTGTTCCGCAAAGCACGAAAGGTGTGGTATTTCAAGAGCCTTAGAAGCCAGGGATGGCTTCATGTGTTTCTTGAAATACCATACCTTTGGTACAATACCTGGTGAATAGTTACTTTTATTTTTCAGAAACAATGGCGATGGAGGAAGAGGCGCCTACGCGACTGGCCCCCGCCTCGATCATCTTCAGCGCATCTTCCCGCGTTTTAATGCCACCACTGGCCTTAACACCTAACTCGTCACCCACCACCCGGCGCATCAGGGCAATGTCTTCAACAGTCGCACCGCCACCACCAAAACCGGTTGAGGTTTTCACAAAGTGCGCACCGGCAGCCTTGGAGAGCGCGCAGGCGATAATTTTTTCATCCTGGCTGAGGCTGGCCGTTTCGATAATCACCTTTACCGGACAGGGAGCTGCAGCCACCACAACTGTCTGGATGTCTGTCAAAACCATTCGGAAATTACGGGTTTTTAAAGCCCCTATATTAATCACCATATCGATCTCCTGCGCCCCGGCCTTGACTGCCTCTTTGGCCTCATGAGCCTTGGAGGAAGAGATGGCAGCGCCCAACGGGAACCCGACAACCGCTATGGGCAGGGACGGATAATCCTTTAGCAGTTCCGCCGCCAGACCCACATTGGCCGAGTTGACACAGACTGCCTTGAATTTGTATTTGATAGCCTCCTGGCAGATCCGCCTGATATCTTCCTCCGTGGCTTCAGGCTTTAAGATGGTATGATCGATATATGGCGCAAGATCAATGGCCCCTTTTTCAATCTGGCTGCTACCTTTCGACACTTGATTGCTATTTGATGCGTTGTTTTCTGTTTTTTCGGTCATGAGTTGTCTCTTTTGGTTTTAAATCTGCTCGATAATGAGGGACATCAGGTTTGTAAAGCGTTCCGTAATCTGTGCCGCCGTCTCCTTGACATCTTCGTGGGACAGTTTCTGATCCTCTATTCCGGCCGCTGCGTTTGTCACACAACTGATTGCCAGAATTTCCAGTCCCATGTGATTGGCAATAATCGCTTCGGGCACGACGCTCATGCCAACTGCATCTGCTCCCAGCATTCTCAACATTCGGATTTCCGCCGGCGTTTCATAGCTGGGACCGCTTAACGCCACAAATACCCCGGATTTTAGGTCGAGGCCCATCTGTTTTCCGGTCGTGCGTGCCAGCTCCTGCAGCCGTCTGGAGTACACCTCACTCATATCCGGGAAACGAGGGCCCAGTTTATCGTTATTCTGCCCAATCAGGGGATTGCCGCCAAGCATGTTGATATGATCAGTGACAATCATCAGATCACCGGCCGCAAAATCCAGGTTGATCCCCCCGACCGCATTGGTCAGTATCAACGTCTTCACACCCAGACGTTTGAACAGCTTGGTAGGAAACGTGATTCGCGCGAACGAGTATCCTTCATAATAGTGCACGCGACCGTTCATACAGATGATCCGACGTCCATTCAGATCCCCGTAGATAAGTTCCCCGGCATGTCCACTGACCGTCGAAACAGCGAAATGAGGAATATCAGCGTAAGAGATCCGAACCGGATTCTTGATCAATTCCGCAAGAGGCCCCAGTCCGGATCCAAGCACAACAGCCATCTCCGGTTTTCCTGATATCCGCTCTTCCACAAAAGCAGCTGCCTCATCCAACTGTCTGTTAATCGTATCTTCCATCTTCGTTTTTAGATTAAAAGGTTTATCACCACAGAGACACAAAGTTGAAACAATGAATTCGGGCCCAAATGGCATGGTCTAGTGTAACTTTATATATCAGATTCTAGTCATTCATAATCTTAATCGTACTCTTACTCTTTTTTTCTTAGCAGTGTGTTGTTGGGATTACGATTAAGATTACGATTATGATTACGATTATGATTATGATTATGATTAAGATTAAG
>JAOZRE010000093.1:0-2947 GCA_029940215.1 bacterium
ACCGCACAATTCGAAGGCCCTTTCCACCGCCACCGGCAGAGGCCTTGATTAAAACCGGGTATCCAATGTCGTCCGCGGCTCTGCGAATTGTTTCCGGGTCTGTTTCGGACTGTGTCATACCGGGAATAACCGGAACTCCCCCCTTTACCATTATCTGCCGAGCAGTAATCTTGTCCCCCAGCTCCCGGATAACCTTGGATGACGGCCCGATAAAGACAATCCCTTCCTGCTCGCAGCGGGCTGCAAATTCTGCATTTTCTGCCAGAAAGCCGTATCCCGGGTGTATCGCTTCAGCACCGGTGTCTTTGGCAGCCTGGACAATTTTATCGATGTTCAGATAACTCTGAGCCGGTTCAGCCTCCCCCAGACAAACCGCTTCATCAGCTTCCAGAACATGAATGGCCGCTTCGTCTACACTGGAATAAACAGCCACTGTCCGAATATCCAACTCCCTGCAGGTATTCAGCACACGCCTGGCGATCTCGCCTCTGTTAGCAATTAATATTTTTTTAAACATCTGATCAGATTCCTCTTGAAAAATAGAAAAAATAAGAAAAAATCATTCCGTCTTAAGGCGCAGATAATCAACACTAAAAAGAACGTAACTGTTCAGTAAAAGTTCAACTAAGCCCCGAAGGTGTGGTATTTCAGGAAGCTTGGAGGCCAGGGATGGCCTCCGCAGCTCCTTGGATGGATTCATGCGTTTCCTGAAATACCATGCCTTTGGGGCGACAAAGCTAAATAGATACAAAATAACGTGTCTGCCACCTGTTCCTTACATTCTGAAAACACCATGCCCATGCACATCATCCCTGAGGGGTGCATTCAGGGACGCAGAAATAGCCAATCCCAGCACATCCCTCGATTTTGCCGGATCGATTATGCCGTCATCCCATAAATTAGCTGTGCTGTAATAGGCGTTTCCATCCTTAAGCGCATTAGCCATGACCGGGTCCTTTAAAAAACTGATCTCTTCTTCGGTCAAAGGCGGTTTTCCCAGCCTGGCATTCTGATCATTGGTAATGGATACCAGCACACCTGCAGCCTGCTCGCCACCCATGACACCGATCTGCGCATTTGGCCACATCCAGAGAAACCGGGGTGAATAGGCCCTGCCGCACATGGCATAGTTCCCAGCACCGAAAGAGGCCCCGACAATCATGGTAAATTTGGGCACCGATGCTGTGGCAACCGCATTAACCATTTTATGACCGTTCTTGGTGATACCGCCCTGTTCATAAGTCTTTCCAATCATAAATCCGGTGATATTCTGCACGAAGAGCAGAGGAATACCCCGTTTGTCACACAGCTGGATAAACTGTGTTGCCTTCAGAGCGCTGTCAGAAAACAGAATCCCATTATTCGCCAGGATACCAACCGGATAACCGTGAATATTAGCCCAACCGCACACCAGGGTGGTCCCGAACAACTCCTTGAACTCCAGAAATTCACTTCGATCCACTATGCGGGCAATGACTTCCCGGATATCATACGGTTTGCTCAGGTCCGGACTGACAATCCCATAAAGCTCTTTCGGATCATAAATTGGCGGAGCCGGATCGGACATACTCAGTTCCGATTTTCGATTATCAGGCAGGTTTTTCACAATTTTCCGGATGATCGAGATAGCATCCACATCATCCTCGGCAATATAGTCAGACACACCAGACTCCATGCAGTGAACGTTCGGTCCTCCCAGTTCGTCTGCGGTTACATCTTCTCCAGTCGCAGCCTTGACCAGTGGCGGACCTCCCAAAAAAATAGCGCCGTGACCCTTGACATGAACAATCTCATCACACATGGCAACACCGTAAGCCCCACCAGCTGTACACATTCCCATTACCGCCGCAATCTGCGGAACACCCATTTTGGACAGCATTGCCTGATTGTAAAAGGCCCGGCCGCCCTGCCAGAGGTCAGGAAAAATCTCGGATTGCAAAGGCAGGTACGCCCCCGCAGAGTCAATCAGGTTGATGCTCGGCAACCGGTTTTCCATCGCAATCGCCTGGCAGCGCAACCCTTTTTTCACACTGAGCGGATACGCCGATCCCCCCTTGATAGTCGCATCGTTGATAGTAATCAACGCCTCTTTGCCTTCCACCATACCAATTCCAGCTATCAGACCAGCCTTGTGAATCTTGCCGTCATACATCCCCCGGGCCGTTAAAGGAGAAATTTCCAGAAATGGACTGTTTTTATCCAACAGAAGTTCGAGTTTCTTCAAGGCCGGAATTTTCCCAGACTCCTTCTCCCTCTGAATTGCCTTATCCGATCGCTCTTTCGCTGCCTTGTGCAATTCCGATTTCAACTCCTCGACCAGGCCCTCCATGTCCTGGTAATTCTTTTGATACGCTTCCGAATTCTTGTCGATTCTCGTTTCGATCACATCCATTATCCGCCTCGTTTTTAACTTTATTCAATCTGGTTGTTCTCTCAGTTTATTAAATTTTCAAGTAACTATTCACCACTTTTGTCGCTGGAACTGGAACCTGTCTGTAATTGAACGGGTTGGGAGTGGTTAAACCCGGCCAGGAGGCCGGGTCAACGACCGTCCTCGGAAGACGGCCACGGATGGCCGTCGAGAATGAGTTCAATTACATTCAGGTTTCAGCTCCTTCAGCTGAACTGAATAATTACATTTTCAGCCCCACTACTGGCTCATACTCCTGATACCCCCGATCAGAAACGAGACCGCATCATCGCCAATCGATTTCAAATCCTGGGAGCGATCATTGGATAGAAGAAAGTGGGAAGCAATACAATCATAAATTCCGATGATACTGACAGCAATCACCTCAATGGAATCCGGTGACGGGAGCGTAAATCCCATATTTTCACTGGCACGCTGCAGCGCCCCCTGGACATCACCAATAACCTTTTGTTGATATTGACGACGGTGTTCTGCCAGTGTCGGACTCTGACCAACCGTTTCTCGATATAGAATTGC
>JAOZRE010000093.1:2957-13603 GCA_029940215.1 bacterium
CAACTTATCAGGGTAAAGCCCACAGAATTTATCGAAGAAAAGATGCCCGGCCCGCTCAATCCCATCAAGCGATGCCTCTGACTTCTTGAATTCGGCACCAATCATGGATCGGAACAGATAGCTGATCTCGTCAAAAAGCTGGATCAGCAGATCCTCCTTGTTCTTAAAATAAAAATAGACCGTCCCAACAGATACCTCGGCCAGATCCGCTATCTGATTGATGCTGGTCTGGTGGTACCCCTCTCTGGCAAAAAGTGATTCTGCTGCCCGAAGAATTGTCTGATAACGCTCCTCACGCTCACGTTGACGCCTGACAGCGCTTCTGGTCATTCCTTTCCCTTTCTCCGCTTTCATATCTTCTGCTCTGCTTACATGTCCATTTTCTATTGACAGCCAATACACCCGAAAATATTGATGCTCTTTAAGGGTGGAACCACCCGGGCAGGTGTATTATTTTGTTCAAGTCTTGAATGTAGATTTTTTTTTGAATCTAATTCATTATTTGAACAAAACACTATTCTCCCAGGATTCAACTGTCAAGTTGAATCAATCGATTTACATGGAAAATCCCCAGATTCTATTCTCCCTTATATTCAGGGTCCCGTTTTTCCTTGAAGGCCCGCGGTCCCTCCTGGGCATCTTTGGTCATAAAAACCGGCATGGCTATTTCCAATTCCCGGGCCAACGCTTCCTTAATTGGAACGCCCATGTTCGCCTGCACTGCCTGTTTAATTGCCGTGACCGCAATGGGACCGTTTTTGGCGATGAGTTCTGCTGTTTTTTCCGCTTCCGCCAATACCTGATCCCGCGGAACAACCCGGTTGATAAACCCAAACGCCAGTGCTTCCTCTGCTGTAATCAATTCACCCGTCAGCAGCATTTCCATCGCTCTTGCATATGGAAATTGACGTGGTAGATGCACAGAGGATCCTCCCATGGGAAAAATCGCCCACTTCACCTCCTGCAATCCAAATTTAGCCTCCGGACAGGCGATTCGAACATCAGTGGCATACAGGAATTCAAGCCCCCCGGCAATAGCATGCCCGTTTATGGCTGCCACAACCGGTTTGGTCATGCTGAAATCCCTCAGAATGGCTTCATTCATCAACTCCGGATGTTGTTGAACCTGTCGATCTGCATCGGACTCGGCCTTCCTGGCCCCGGTCATCAGCGGAATGAGCTGCCCCAGATCCGCACCGGCGCAAAATGCTTTGTCACCTGATCCTGCCAGAATCGCGCACCTCAATGACTTGTCCTCCCGGTACTCCTTCCAGGCACTGGCCAACTGGACCAGCATTTCCGGATCAAATGCATTTCTTGCATCGGGCCGATTCATTGTTAAATAAGCTATGTGACCGCGTTTTTCGAATATCAAAGACATCAGGGACCCCCGTTCATATTGAGGATTGGAATAAATTTGTTTTTATGAAAAAAACGATTCACTACAGAAACACCGGATGAAAGCCCGGTAGCATCCCATTTCCATGATTCAAAGACAGCCATGGAGGACACGGGACACCTAAAATTTGAAACAACTTCATTTATTGAACCTGATTCAATGTGATTCGAAAATATTTGATCCCGAAAAAAAAGTCAAGCATGACGGGGCACGATCCATCAAGCTTGATCTGCTTGTATTAGTAGGAATTCAAGGACGCAGGAAACGCCGGGGCTGGGGAGAAGCGGACTATTTATAATCGCTCCTGAACAGGGTTCCATAACTATTCAGCTTGACCTTTTCAATGAGTCCTCCTGATTGATCAAAAACCAAATAGCATGCTAAAAAATTAAGGATAACGAACTTCGACCCAGTTTGTAAATTTTATCGTAACTATTCATCACACAATATCGTTAACTTAAGCAGTGTCTTGAGTGTCTGTTATTAAGCTGTTTTAAGTGCTTGGAGTAGTGCCATAGATGATCTTGACGAAGCGAAGCGGCCGAGATCCCAATGTTTGAGCGATAGCGAGTTTTGGGATCTCGGCGTAGTGAGTTATAGATCATCTTGAAACGGTTCCGCAATTGAAACGGGTTCATAACAGACATGGGATTTTTAACCAAAGCTAATGACATTGATTCATCACACAAAATAACGATTTCCCAGCCAGCCTATGAGTGATCAGGATACACTGCAACGTTTTATTTTCAGCGACTCGAATGTCCGGGGCGAGATTGTTCACCTCAACCAGAGTTATCAAACAGTCATCCACCAGTCCGATTATCCTGAACCACTGCAACGCTTAATGGGAGAGGCGATGTGTGCCGTCATTCTTCTGACGGCCACCCTGAAGTTCTCAGGAAAATTGAGCCTGCAGTTGCAGGGAGATGGTATTCTGACGCTTCTGCTGGTGCAGTCCACCCACGAGCAGGAGATTCGTGGAACCATGCAGTGGCAGGGTGAGTGCGAAGACAAGAGTTTCAATGAGTTGCTGCAGAATGCCAGGCTGGTCATTACCATCGATCCAGACAAGGGAACCCGATACCAGGGGATTGTCCCGCTGGATGGCGACAGGTTGAACCAGTGCCTGGAGACCTATTTCATGCAGTCGGAACAGCTACCGACACGCATATGGCTGGCAGCGGACGATAGTTCAGCCGCAGGCATGCTGCTGCAGAAATTGCCTGAACAGGAAAGTCAGAGTGACGGGAACCAATGGGAGCACATCACGATCCTGGCTGAAACAACCACCCATTCAGAGTTGCTGTCCCTTTCGAACGAAACATTTCTGTACCGGCTTTTTCACAACGAGTCCGTCCGGCTGTTCGAGAGTCAACCGGCCACCTTCAAATGCACCTGTTCCCGGGAGCGTTGTGAAGAAACCATCATCAGTCTCGGTAGCAGGGAGATCAACGATATCATCCGCGACCCCGGACATGTGGCTATTACCTGTGAATTCTGTTCAGCCAGCTATTTCTTTGAAGCCGATCAACTGCAAAAAATGTCTGACGAAGCCGCTCAGAAAGAATCAGGACAGAAGGCTACCGACTGATCTGCGGTTGCGTGGGTCAGTCATGCCACATCCCTAACACACGCCCCGGACAGCGATCAGCGACGGCCATTGAATTAAGATACTCCCTTGACTGAAAAGGGAGAAACATTAAAAGATACAGTTACATTCATTCGCTATTTATATTGTCTATTTAACGTACAGGAAGAGTCATGGGTGAGATACAACAGGATTCGCTTTTAAATGATTGGCAAGTACGAGAGGCGCTCTCGGAGTCAGCCCTTCACCTGATCGGAAAACTATACCGCGACCAGGGAATTGTATCGCTGATTTACGGCCGACCGGTCATCAATTTTTCCCCGATTGAGCTGATCAAAGCCCACCGATTTGTCAGGCAGATCGAGAAAATGGAACTATCCATTCATGACAGCTTCCCGATACTGAAGGCGGTCAGCAACCTCAAGCTGTCACCGGTTCAAATCGATATTGGTCACCTGACAAGCCGGTATGTCAAGTCTGGAAAAAAAGAGAGCCCTGAAGATTTTGTCCAAAACCAGCTTAGCGATATCATCGGCCAGGAAGACGTTTTTCAGGGACAGCCTCAGGATGTCGTACTCTACGGTTTCGGCCGGGTTGGCCGGCTGATCGCACGTCTCCTGATTGAGCAGACCGGACAGGCAAACCGCCTGCGCCTGAGAGCCATCGTTGTTCGCAAAGGCGTCGGCAACGACTTGACCAAACGGGCCAGCCTGCTGAGGCGGGATTCAGTCCACGGTGGGTTTAAGGGAACCATTCGGGTAGATGAAGAGGCCAATGCCATCATCGCCAACGGGAACTTTATTCATGTGATCTATTCCGATGCTCCGGACACCCTGAACTACACCCAGTACGGCATTAAAGATGCGTTGATTGTCGATAACACCGGTAAATGGCGAACCGAAGAGGGCCTGGGTCTCCACCTGAAATCAAAAGGGGCGGCAAAAGTTCTGCTAACGGCTCCAGGTAAGGACCAGATTAAGAATATCGTTTTCGGTATCAACAACGATGAGATAAACGAGGGTGACACCATCCTGTCAGCTGCCAGCTGCACGACCAACGCCATTGTCCCGGTGCTGAAAGCCGTCAACGACAAATACGGCATTATCAACGGCCACCTGGAAACCATTCATGCCTACACCAACGACCAGAACCTGCTGGACAATTATCACAAGCACGAACGCCGGGGACGCAGCGGCCCACTGAACATGGTTCTGACCAATACCGGTGCTGCAAAAGCGGTTGCGAAGGCACTGCCGGAATTGGCAGGAAAGTTGACCGGAAACGCCATACGGGTTCCGACCCCGAACGTTTCCATGGCGGTATTGAGTCTGAACTTCGAAAAAGGCACCAATCGGGAAGAACTTAACCAACACTTGCGGCATGTGGCGCTCCACTCAAAGCTGAGAGATCAGGTCGACTTCACCACCTCAACAGAAGTGGTTTCCACCGATATGGTTGGTTCCCGCTTTGCCTGTGTTATCGACTCAAGCGCGACCATTGCAGAGGATAACCGATGTGTCCTGTACCTGTGGTACGATAATGAATTTGGATACAGCTGTCAGGTCGTTCGCATCATTCAGCAAATGTCCGGCATCAGAACAGACATCTATCCAAAATCAGAAAATCTTATTGAAAGCACCACATGAGATAGGACGTAACCCCGTGCAATCTGTTTTTTGAGACTGCAGCCAGACAGGAGGAAGAAAATGAAAAGCATTGGAGTGAGAGCCGTTTTCCTGATATCTGCTCTGTTCATTCTTACATCTATTCCCGCTGAGGCAGTTGAGTTCATGTACAGAGGCACCCGGGGCTACGAACATTACTCGTGCGGATCGGATGGCCGCGGCGGAATCGTCAAAATTAAGTACATCGGCCCCGAACAGTACCGGATATACAGCAAACGATTGTCAGGGGATTATGAAATATCCCTGCAAACCGTGGGCAAGGAGTGGTGCCTGGGCCCTATTGGGGCAGCTAGAATCGTCTGCGGATTCTGCAAGGTCTCCCCTGAAAGTATCCGGATCACAACAGATGGAGAGGTGCGGTAGATCTATGACAGAAAACAGTGATTGCCTGTTGGTGGAGCAAAAGGACTATGTCTGCACCTTGATTTTGAATCGACCGGAAAAAAGAAACTCCCTCTCTCCCGAGCTGCTCATAAAACTGACCGAAACCCTTGAGATGCTGTCCAGGGACGACAACACGAGGACTGTCATTATCAGGGGTTCCGGGGATAAGGCTTTTTGTGCCGGATATGACATCGGAAAACTGACCTTCGACAACTCAGAAGACAACGGGCAGATGACCGATCGCTCCAATCCGTTTGAAGCAGCCATGGCAGCCATCATCAACTTTCCCTACCCTGTCATTGCCATGGTGAACGGATACACCTTTGGCGGGGGATGCGACCTGGTAGCCTCATGCGATATCCGGGTGGGTGCTGATGATATCAAACTGGGGATGGTCCCAGCCAAACTCGGCGTGGTGTACTCGGTGGATGGATTGCAGCGGTTTGTTCGCGCCGTTGGCTTTTCAAATGCCAAGGACCTCTTTTTCACCGCCGCTACCATCGGGGCTGAAAAACTGAAAGAGATCGGCCTGCTCAATTACCTCGTTCCCAGAGCTGAACTGGAGTCCTTCACACAGAACCTAGCCAGGGAGATTTCCAATAATGCCCCACTTTCACTGAAAGGAACCAAACGAAGCCTGAATATGCTGGCAGACGCCGTTCAGATCAGCGAAGCCGCCTATCAGGAAAGCGGAGACCTCGTCAGGGAATCCTTCCGGAGCAGGGACTTCAAAGAGGCCCAGGCAGCATTTTTCGAAAAAAGAGCCCCCCGTTTCGAAGGCCGATAAGAAAAGCAAATTGACATTTTCCCGCGCCTCTTCTAATAGATAAGCAATCTGACTATCTGCTCGGCGCAGCTTTTTTCGGGACAGTACGGATACTGATGCAAGCCCGAAAAACGTCTGCGTCTTTCAAAAACCAGGGAATTGGCTTTTGAGAAACCTGTTTCCTGTTTTCATTACCCTCACAGGAGTATGTTATGATACAGCGATTTCTGAGAAATAAAGTGGTGGAGGTCGAACCCCGTCCCGACGGAACCCTTGAGGTGTCCTGGCGATTGACGGACGACCTGCTAAAGGCGGAAGTTCGAACCGTCGTCCAGCTACCGGACATGGAGATTCTGGAAGCGGACGCAAAACTGGACCGATTTCTGCCCCAGGGCGGAGAGGTGGCATCCGAACTCATCAAGAAGATTGAAGGGATCAACATTGGCGGCGGCCTGCGGAAAATCGTGGCCGGACTGCTGGGCGGACCGGATGGATGTCCGATCCTGGTAACAGCGATTCTGGAGTCGGCAAATGCGGTCATTCTGCATTTCACCCGCCCGGGCTTACACCTGAGCGAGTCCATGACCGATCCAACAGAATTAAAGGAGGGGTTTCAATTCATGCTTCAAACGAACCCGAGGCTTGTCCGCAGTTGTATTGCGTTTCAGGACGACAGCCCGTTAATGGAAGGTCTGAATCTATAAGGAGATAAAAAATGATATCATTTAATCGCAGCCAGATCATCGGCGCCGAATTTCCGGATTCAGAAATCATTCGCTTTAACGGAATCCAGGAAGACCATATATATGGTATGGAAATCAACATGGAAGTTCGGATCAAGGATGGTGAAATTCTGAAAATCGAAGGCAACATGAAACGCTATACCACCCCGGTCTGTCCGAATGCGATCCCGATTCTGCAGACAGCTGTCGGCAAATCCCTGAGGGACGAAGGCTGGGAGAGTAAAATCATGAAAGAGATCGGACGCAAAGGGTGCGAACACTTTGCCGAGATCATCATCGAGTGCGGACACTGTTTTGATCCGGCGCTTCGATCCCGTGATCTCTCTCTGGCACTGGAAAAGGACCCTGCCCTGGATCAGGAGCAGTATCTGAAGAACTGGAGCGCATGATGAAAATAGATCTTCACCTGCACACCGCGCCTCGTTCTCAGTGCAGCTACATCGATCCAATTGAGCTGGTGGCCGAAGCGAAAAAAATTGGATTGGACGGATTCTGCCTGACAGAGCACCAGGTACTCTGGGATATCGAAGCAGTGCAGGAACTGGCCGGTGATAGCGGTTTGACCATATTCCGCGGCAACGAAATCACGACTGCCCAGGGAGATGTGCTGGTATACGGACTTGAAAAAGATATCCAGGGCATCATCACCGTCCAGGAACTGCATCAGGAGGTTCAGGCTGCCGGAGCCTATTCGATTCTCGCCCACCCGTTTCGGGGGTTCAAAACCTTCGGTATTTCCGACCTGCATATGAGCGTCGAGCAGGCCTGCAAGAAAAAGGCACTGCAGTTCGTAAACGCCGTTGAAATCAGAAACGGGAAGGTTACTGACCAGGACAACGAAATGGCCGAGAAGGTCGCTAACAAACTGGGGTTACCAGGAACCGGGGGCAGCGACGCCCACAACGTTGACGATGTCGGAACCTTTATCACCGTTTTTGAACAGGAGATTCAGAACGACCGTCAACTGCTTGAAGCACTCCATGCCGGAATTTTCACCGTGGAGGCTGGCCGGTAGACGACCTTCTCTTCAGTCATTTGACTCAAATCAACCATCTCTTAAGTTTCATTACGTTTCCAGTGCCCCTGGGGATAAATTTAAAACAGGGGCTCCTCGGGAGCCCCTGTTTTAAACCTCTCGCTAAACAACGGTAGTTACCAATGGCTGAAGAAAAGAGCGGCATGTTCAAGTATATGAAGTACAGCGTCATCGGGATTGAGATGGCCATGTCCGTTGTTGTTGGCGCGGCTATTGGGTACTGGCTGGATATATGGCTCGGCACAGAGCCCTGGATGATGGTCATCTGGCTGCTCTTCGGGGTAATAGCCGGTTTTCGGGCACTGTACATAACCGCCAAACGAATCATGAAGGAAATGGAGAATGATGAGCATCAAGGATCCGATTGAAAAGAAAAGAATCTTCCACCTCAACCTGAGCCTTTTCGCGATTTTCGTGGCTTTGGTCGGCGGCGGATATGCGTACGGAGGGGTTGACTTTGCCAAAGCGACATTGGTAGGATGCGTAATCGTAGCGATCAACTTTTTCTTATCTCAGCGCCTGCTCGGCCGGTTGTTACTTGAAAAAAAAATGCAGGCCGCCTTGTTGCTGAGTTATTTATTTAAGTTTGCCCTGTCAGTAGGCATCCTTTTCATGGCCGTGACCCGCTGGAAAATGGATGTGATCGGGCTGATGCTGGGTCTTTCGTCCATCTTTCTGTCCGTGGTGCTCTCGACGTTTTTCAGAGCAACCCCGGAAGAGAGTGGCGATTAAGATGAGTTGAAGTTGCTTTACGCAAGATAATTCATAACCCACTTTTAAAAAACAGATTATGTCCGCTAACGCATTTACATGGGGCTCACTCCTGACGCCTGTGTCAGAACCAATGACACACTACGGGATCGATCCGCATGTTGGTATAGATGTGCTTTTTACGTTCGGGCTGCTGGTTGCTCTTGCCTTTTTCGGGGGAAGAAAGTTCCGGAAGTCTGAAATGGTGGAGCCCAGCGGAAAGCTGGATTTCACTACGTTTTTTGAGATAACGGTGGGTGGATTATACAATTTTACGAAGAATAGCCTTGGCGACAAGGCAAAGGGTATTTTCTTTTTAACAGGAACATTCACCTTTTTTATTCTTTTTAACAACGCCCTTGGGGTTATCCCGGGTTTTAATCCTCCAACCGATCAATTTAACGTTACGATCGTTCTGGGACTGCTTGCTTTCATTGCTTACAATGTCCTTGGTATCAAGGAACATGGTTTGTCTTATGTGAAACAATTTTTGGGACCCGTCTGGTACCTAGCCTGGCTCATGCTCCCAATTGAAATCATCAGTCATATCGTCAGGCCACTTTCCCTGGCTTTGCGTCTATTCGGAAACATCACCGGAGACCATAAGGTCGGCGGTCGGTTTTTCGCCCTGGCGCCGCTGTTCGTACCGTTACCGTTTATGGGATTGGGATTATTTGTCGCCGGAATGCAGACCTTTGTATTTCTGCTGCTGACGCTCGTGTACATGCAAATGGCAGTGTCACACGATCATTAATCCGGTCATTAATTCAAATTTAACATTCAACACACAAGGAAACACATGAAAAACCTTATCGCACGCATCAGCTTGATCATGATTGGTATCATCGCTCCTATTTCCGTATTTGCTGAAGAAGCCGTTGCAGGTGGCCTGGCAGACGCTTACAAATCTATCGGTCTGGCACTTGGCGCCGGTTTCGCAATTGGAATCGCTGCTTTTGGTGGTGCCCTTGGTCAAAGTAGAGCTGCTGCTGCAGCCCTGGAAGGAATCGGAAGAAACCCCGGCTCTGCTGACAAGATCTTCACTCCGATGATTATCGGTCTGGCCCTGATTGAATCACTGGTTATCTACGCACTGCTGATCGCCTTCATGCTTTTCGGAAAAATCTAAGCATCGATCATTCAAACTGAACCGCTAAGCGGTTGGCCCGACAAATATGTCGACGTCAACCGCTTTTTTTTTGCCCGAAACAATTAAATGCATCCCGGGACAACTATTCCATTGAAAAAGCTGTCGTAAGCAGTTAATCTTTATCAACTCCCGGATAAATTACCTTTAGCGATTATCAACCGGAACCGTTCCCCCATTTACAGGGAAATGAAGATGGAAAAACCGCTCATCAAGGCTGAAAAAGATAATAATAATGTGCAACCGATTAATCCCGCTGTTATGCAGATGATTGAGATCCGGGATCGTATTCTGGAGAGAACCTACTATCCAGTCAAAACATTTGTTGAGAAAATCATCAACGCCCGTAAGGCCCGTCGGACAGTCACCAGTGGACTCAACCTGATTCGAAGTAAACTTTACAAACGCGCCAGCGTTGAATTCCAGGTGGCAATGGAATTGAACGAGGACGTGGCACTGAAAATCCTCAACGAGGAGTTTACCAGTCTCGAGATGCAGAGTGATCCGCAGGCCATGCTGTCCATCGGCCTGATCCTTCTCCAGAAACGCACAGAAGACTTCGCCCTGGCCAATTCGCTGGGGAACTTCGCTCGACGGATCGGCGAGTTCAAACAGGCCAACGATCTTTACCGGAAATCCCTCAGAATCAAAAAGTCCTACGTCAAAGCCTTTTATAATCTGGCAGCCAGCATGGGACGTGTGGAGAAATACGATTTTGATATTAAGGCATCCATCGAGAAGTATATTAAAAGCGACGACTTTATCCTGCCTGAATACCAGAACAACGAAAATATAATAGAAGAGATCACACACGACCTCCGTGAAAAGAAAAATACCGAGAAGGAGAACCGCATCAAGAAGCTGGTTGCGGAAAAGGAGAAAAAAGAGGCTGAAAACGAGAGCTATGAGGTAAAAAGGCTAACCAAAGCCATCGAACGACTGGCAAAGGTCTCCGTCGAACCGACATATGAAGAGATCAGCGCCACCCTGCAGAAACGGGTCAGCAAAAGCCGGCTGAAACAGTCCACTCCTGAAGAGATAGCAGAATACAGCAAACTACCTTGAAATGCACCAAAATGCTTTTAAAACACCTGAAATACTTAACTAGTAGCGCCCAAGAGCCTGTGGTGGTTGCCATAGGCATCCAC
>JAOZRE010000453.1:0-3320 GCA_029940215.1 bacterium
TTCCCTCATCGCTCGCCAGGTAGAGAGCTGCGGTGGCGATGTCTTTTGCCAAACCGGATTTGAGCATGGGTGTGCCTTTCGCTAAAATACCTTTCCATTTTTCCAGCAATTTTTCATTTTCGGCGTCGTCCAGGGTGCCTGCTACTTGCGGACCGCCCCAGAAAATCGGGGTGGCCACAGCACCCGGGGATATGCTGTTGACCCGTATCTGGTACGGCGCCAACTCCACGCCGGCAATTTTGGTGAAGTGCGTTACCGCCGCTTTTGCGGCACTGTATAGCATACCGCCCTGCCCTGTCCGCAGTGCCGCGACGCTTGAGTTATTGATGATGCAGCCTGATTTTTGCTCCTTCATGATCGGCGCAGCGTGCTTGACGCCGAAAACCACACTGCCCAGCAGCAGATTCATACTGTAATCGAAATCCTCTTTGGTAACAGTCTCCAAAGTGCCGCGATCTCCTCCCCCGGCATTATTGAACAGGCAATCCAACCGACCGAAATGCTCCTTTGCCAGATCGATTGTCGCTTTGATTTCATTTTCTTTCATGACATCGGTACGCTGGTAGATAGCGCTTTCGCCCAACCGATCCGCAATTGATTTTCCGATCTTTTCGGTTCGCCCGGCAATCACAACCTTTGCACCCTCGGCCACGAACAATTCAGCTGTGGCCTCGCCAATTCCGCTGGTACCGCCGGTAATGACGGCCACTTTCCCATCCAATCGTCCACTCATTTTTTTCTCCTTTCTGTAATAAAGGGCTACATATGCCCTTGACTCATTTGGCCTGAAATAACCTTAATTCGTCTCATGTTTCAACATGCTGATGATTGATTGATGTTCCGCCATCCACCGGAATGACGGATCCATTTGTATAAGCGCCGGCTCTGGAGCAAAGATATACTGCAACGCCAGCCATCTCCTCCGGTTTCCCGACTCGTTTCAGGGGGCAGTTGGCTTCGATATCCTTCCCGTAGTGGTTCAGGATATGATCGGTCATTTGACTCGGGAAATATCCGGGTGCCACCGCGTTCACAGTAATGTGCCTTGGTGCCAGTTCAATAGCCAGTGTCCGTGTCAGATGATGAACAGCAGCCTTGCTCGCCGAATACGCAAATGTACCAGTGTGCGCAACTGTTGACACATGCAGGCCATCCATGGAACCAATATTGACAACACGGGCGGGATCATCCGGTGATGCACCCGACGTCAGAAGTTCACTGACGTCCCGGGTCATAGCGAACACAGCCCCGACATTCAACTTCAACACATCCTCAAAGGCCTTGTCCGGATGGGTTTCAAACGGTTCACCCCAGCTTTTTCCGGCATTATTGACAAGAATATGCAATTGGTTATCGGATGCGGTGATCGTTTCCAGCAGGTGTTGCCTGCCTTCAGCACTGCCAATATCGCCAGGGACGGAGATGCAGGAACCGAATTTGCTCAGTTCTTCAGCTGTTTGGTTACAGACATCGGCATTGCGAGCGGTGATGTATACTTTGGCTCCGGCTTCGAGAAATCCCTGGGCGATCATTTTTCCAATGCCCCTGGATCCTCCGGTCACCAGAGCGATTTTTCCTTCCAATGAAAACAGGGCTGTTGGATTCAGTGAAGTCATGATGTTCCTTGGGCTCGGTTGAATCTTTTCATTACTGAGCGAACCTTTGGGGCTTCGTCAGAGTTTTTGTCTCACAAGTAGCCATTTCAAACACATCCACAGTTATAAAGAGCTACAAAACGCTGCCTTCTTGGCTTTCAGTTTGATCCCATGTATTGTCAGCATACCGCAATATTCAAGGCTACAATGACAGACTTCCCCCCCCTGTTAAATCAAGAGGATCGATCTAAGAAGGGATGCTGTCACTAGTTTAATGCCGCCCTGTTTCTGTTCCATTCAGTGTCCTGATAAAGTGCCTGACCTCATGCGTCAAGGCCTCAGCCTCCTTGAATGAAAATGCGGATATAAAAAGGAGAGTCCAAAAAATATCCTGTGAGTAAGTCAAGGAGACTGAGGGGTGCTTCAACTGATCCGGATCTCAGGCGATGGTTTGAACACTGGCGGCAGCCAGACTCATTTGCTCGCAGCTGGAATAAGACCCGGCCAGTTTCATATCTCATTTTAGTACTTCAGTTCCAGACCACCTCCAATATAGGTTGCAGTCGTCGTGTCACCACCTTCCGGTGTTGAGCCCTTGGCAGTGTAGAATCCCCTGGTGGTTGCTCTCTCTTCTTGGCTTCCAGTATGATTCCATGTATTTTCAGCATACCGCAAAATTCAAGGCTACAATGACAGACACCCCCTGTTAAAGCAAAAGAATTGATCTAAGAAGAGATGCTGTCACTGAAAGGAGTGAAATGTTAAACGGACATTTTTCAATATCCTGACAATACATGAAAAAGGAAGTCAAACCCATTTTGTTCATTAGGGATCGTTCAAAAATAACTTGGTATAATCTGTCGGTAAAAGTCCTGAAAAACCCGAACATTTTTCTGACAGAACACCAAGTTATTCTTGAGCCGACCTTTAACAAGGCAATCAGGTTTGATCACTCTTTCTTTTTACTGACACAGCCATGCGGTTTTGCCCTCTTACAGACAAAACCACATGGGTGAATATTTTTGAAAATACAAAAAACAATTAACTAGGACCTAAAACTTAGAATTTGACCATGATTTTTGCACCGATCGTTGTCTTTGATCCTTCACCATAGCCCTCCGCGTTTGTTCCATAGTCCACAATGTTATACATAGGAATGATGCTCAAATCGCCCACTTGCATGGCGACTTGTACATACATACTGGTCGTTCCATCTTCTTTCGCCGAGCCGGTCACGCCAGTGGCTACGCCTTTGCTGTCCTTATACGCAACGTCGATGTCCTGGGTATGGGCAACACTTCCATAACCACCTTCGATGGTCATCGTGTTGCTCAGCTTGGATGCTACAACCAACAGCATTCCAGTCGTGCTGGTGTCCTTGACCGAGTCACTTGCTTCGTCATATGCATAGGCCCCGTCTCCTTCCATCCACAGACCGTAGTTAGCAGCGTTGGTCCCCATCATGTAGTTGAATTTGACAGCAACCGTACCCAGATTTGCCGTAACATAGGCTCCCAAAACGCTCGAGGCGATTTTGTACTCTGCTGTGCCATAATCAGTGGTGATACTGTTCATCCCGTAAACTGCTCCGACATTAATGCTTCCCATATTATGAGTATAGGATACTTCGATTTTTGGCAAAGAGGTGTCGATTTCGACGTCGGTGGTGGCACTCTCCTCGGCAGTGCTCGGTTCAACGAGAGCGACCTTCAACGCGCCAGTCGA
>JAOZRE010000453.1:3330-3637 GCA_029940215.1 bacterium
TAGGATGCTTCGATTTTTGGCATAGAGGTGTCGACTTCGCAGATCACATTCCCGTCCACATCAGTGCACGTCGGATTTGAGTGGATAGTGCTCGGTTCAACGAGAGCGACCTTCAAACCGCCTTTCGAATATTGAAGCATACTCTGGCGTCCACCGTACAAGCCACCGATATTCAACATACCCGCATCGCCGCCTTCCACTTGGTTGGAGATAAAAATGTTGAGGGGCGTATAGTCATGGCCGACCGTTAAACTGCCACCAGCGAAGGGAACGCTAGCGTAGATTCTCCTAATGTCGGGGACCGCCC
>JAOZRE010000094.1 GCA_029940215.1 bacterium
TGATGAACCTATCTGTATTGATGAAGCAGAGGCGTTGGAAAGGCTTGGGGGAATCGCAGACCTGTTTCTGGTTCATGATCGTCCGATTGCCCGCACTATTGATGATTCAGTCGTGCGAGTGGTCAGCGGCCGTGAGATGATGATCCGGCGAGCCCGCGGTTATGCACCCATGCCCGTGATGATGCCGCATTCAAGGACGAACATACTTGCAGTAGGTGCCCATCAAAAAAATACGGTTGCCCTGCAGGTAAACCAAAACGCCTTTGTCAGCCAGCACATCGGTGACCTTGAAAATGAACCTTCAGTGAATTCATTTGAAGAAGCCATCAACAGCCTGTGTCGTCTGTACGATGCTAAGCCGACGCTGATGGTTTGTGATCAACATCCAGATTATATTTCAACCCAGTTTGCAACAGCGTCAGGAGCCAGTGTGACACAGATTCAGCATCACTATGCTCATATCTGTGCCTGTATGGCTGAAAACCAGTTGGAAGGGCCAGTGTTGGGAGTGGCGTGGGATGGCACCGGCTATGGTCCTGATCAGACAGTATGGGGAGGTGAATTTTTGCGGGTTGAAAACGCATCATTTGAAAGGGTTACTCACCTGAGGACGTTTAAACTGCCAGGGGGTGATAAGGCTGTCAAGGAACCCCGTCGTTCGGCTTTGGGTGTGCTTTACGAGATCTTTGCTGATAGTCTGCTGGGCCAGATAAACCTGCCTGTTTTGAGCGCCTTCAGTGATAATGAATTTCCGGTTGTGATCAGGCTGCTCCAAACGGGGTTTAACTCTCCCCGGACTTCCAGCATGGGGCGGCTGTTTGATGCTGTTGCCGCCATCATCGGCCTGCGGCAGGTGATATCATTTGAAGGGCAGGCTGCCATGGAACTTGAATTTGCTGTAAATGAAGAAGAGGAGGGTCATTACACCTTTCATATTTCGGACACTGTCGACTGGGCGCCTGTGATTGAAGAGTTGCTGCAGGATATCAGTTCCGGGGTTGAAACCGGCCGGATGGCCGCCAGATTTCACAATGGGCTGGCAGAGATGATCCTGCAGGTTGCTGAAAGGACTGGTATGGAAAAGGTGGCCTTGTCAGGTGGTTGCTTTCAGAATCGCTATTTGACAGAACGATCAATTAAACGCCTGGAAGAGGGAGGATTTCGTCCATACTGGCATCAACGCCTGCCTCCCAATGATGGGGGAATATCCGTTGGACAGTTATACGCGGCCAGCCTTTTGAAGCCGATTGATCGCTGATGGACCCAATAACGGAAGGGATTATTCGGTCGACTTCATTTTTAATCATGAACCGTCTGTGATGAGGGATAATGGAAATAAGTGAAACACTGAAACAGTACGAAGCAAAAGATCTGGTCAACGGGTTATCCGAAAAAATATCTGCGACAGCAAGAGAGCTCGGGAAGATTAGGCTGATGCACGTTTGTGGGACCCACGAACACGAAATTATTCAGTATGGGTTGAGGCAACTGCTACCGGATTCGATCACCATTATACCTGGACCTGGATGTCCGGTTTGTATCTGCCCGGTGGAGTTGATCGATCAGGCTGTCACTCTTTCCTATCAGCCAGGTGTCACGGTTCTGAGTTTTGGTGACATGTTGAGGGTGCCGGCTACCAGAGAATCTCTGGATGATGCCCGCAAAAACGGCGGTAGTGTCCGGATGGTATATGGTCCGCTGGACGCCATCAAGATTGCACAGAACAATCCAGAAGAAAAATTTGTCTTTTTCTCAATCGGCTTTGAGACCACAGCTGCCGGAACGGCGGGGATGATCAAGAAGGGAGTCCCTGAAAATCTCTTTTTTCTGATTGCCAATCGCTATATTCCCCCGGTTTTCAATCTTTTAATGCAGGTACACAATCGGACATCCATCCAGGGATTTCTGTTACCTGGCCACGCTGTGGCGATCACAGGTGTTCATGTTTACGATTTCGTGGAGCAGACATACGACCTTCCCTGTGTGGTAGCTGGATTTACACCTGTGGATATTCTTTCAGCTATCTGGAGAATGCTTCTTGCTATACAGGATGGTTCCAGCAAGACCATCAATGCTTATTCCAGAGTGGTTCAGGAGCATGGAAACCAGACTGCGCTGGGATTAATGGACTCGGTTTTTGACAGAGTTCCAGGTGTCTGGCGGGGGATTGACACTGTTGAGGGCACAGCTTATGTGTTGAAGGATGAATTTGCCCATCTGGATGCCAGCCGTCAGTTTGACTGTCAACCTCCCTACGAATCCAGGGCAAATCCACCCGGGTGTCAATGTCACCGGATCATGCTGGGGGAATTGCTGCCAACGGATTGCAAGCTGTTTCGTGAAAAATGTCGACCTGATGATCCTTATGGACCCTGTATGGTGTCGATGGAGGGAACTTGCCACAGCTGGTTTAAGGGAGCTGCAGATATCCTTGGCTTCTAGTGGTTGATTGAATTGTCATTGCCCCAGCTGCATCAGGGGCGATTTTGTCTGTTCATGCATTCTGGGATGAATGTTGATGAATCCGGAACTCGTCTTTATTGAAAATGGTTGGTATATAAAAGATAGAAGCTGTCTGTTCTGCTAGATTTTTCAATAGGGATAATTATTTGATTAAACCATAAAGAACAGTATATTAAATATTAGCAGTTACCCCCGATCGCTTCAGTCTATCGTAATTTTCGATTTTTCCTTTTTTTTAGTTCCTTGATCTGTTACCATGACGACAGCCCGGTATAACTGTGGGCCGGGGATTTCGGTGTATCTGGAAACAAAGACCATGAAGGTCTTTACCTGCATTTCATCTTTTTCGAGGGGAGCTTATGTCAATAGAGAGATATCAAAAGTGGCGCGACCAGCAGGGTAAACCATTTATTCCGGTTTCAGTTGACGGACTGGAACTGATTAACGATCGGAATCTGAATAAGGGGTCTGCCTTTACCAAAGAGGAAAGAGAGGTCTTTCACCTGGAAGGTCTGATTCCGCCAAGTACGGCGTCGTTTCAGGACCAGAAAGCAAGGGTATATGAAGGGTATTGCTCGGCACCAACTGATATCGACAAGTATATTTACCTTCGTTCTCTCCAGGACCGTAATGAGACGCTTTTTTATGGTTTGCTGGATGAGCACATGGAAGAGATGATCCCTATCATTTATATCCCGACGGTAAGTCTGGCATGTCAGCAGTTCAGCCACCACTACCAGAGGGCCAGAGGCATGTACGTCACTCGTGAGAATGTGGATAACATGAGTGAAATGGTCCACCATTTTCCTTCGCAGGATATCCGTATTATCGTTGTGACTGACAGTCAGGGGATTTTGGGAATTGGTGATATTGGTGTGGGTGGTATGGCCGTCCCTATTGGAAAACTCTCACTCTATACTATCGGTGCCGGTATTCACCCCTCGTTCTGCTTGCCCGTTGCGCTTGATGTGGGAACAGACAATGAAGAGTTGCTGCAGGACCCCTTGTATCTTGGAATTGGCCATAAGCGGATCAGAGGCCAGGAATACTACGACCTGATTGAGAAGTTTGTCAGAAATATCAAAGAGTATTTCCCAAGGGCAATATTGCAGTGGGAAGATTTCAGCAAACGACATTCATTTGAGATTCTGGAGAAGTACCGGGATGTTCTTCCCTCCTACAATGACGATATTCAGAGTACAGGGGCAGTTGTTTTAGCCGGTGTTTTGAATGGGATGAAAATCAAGGGCGAGGAATTGAAGGATCAATCCTTTGTTGTTTTTGGAGCAGGGGCAGGTGGCGTTGGTTTTGCACGCAAGGTGTGTACAGAACTGGTCAGCGCAGGCCTTGATGAGAAAGCAGCTTGTGAGAAAGTGTTCATGTTTGACTCCAAGGGGCTGATTCTTAACAACCGATCTGATCTGGAAACCTTCAAGTTGCCGTTTGCCAAAGATCCTTCTGTGCTGGGTGGCTGGAATATTTCTGGCGCAGAGCCGACGCTTGATGAAGTGCTGGAAAATGCAGGAACCACGGTCCTGGTCGGCATTTCCGGACAGAGTGGCACATTCACCGAGGCGCATGTCCAAGCCATGATGAAACATACGAGTCGTCCCATCATTTTTCCGTTAACCAACCCGGCAGACGAAAGTGAGGCGACACCTGATGATTTGTATCGCTGGAGTGACGGGAATGCGATTGTGGCAGTCGGCAGCCAGTATCCGGATGTGACGTTTAACGGAAAGCAATACCGGATCGGTCAGGCGAGCAATTCGTTTATTTTTCCAGCGATCGGGTTGGCAGCTATGCTATCAAAAATTCAAACTCTGACAGACGAGATGTTCAATGCTGCTGCCCATGCACTCGCCGGGTGTGTCGGCAAAGCTGATCTTGATTCCGGAATCGTTTATCCCAGAGTGAAGGATATACAGAACGTAGCTGTCAGAACAGCAATCGGTGTGTTGAAGCTGATAACGGAAAAGAACCCGCATATCGGTCTCAAAAGAGAAGACCTGCACGAAGTGGTTCGTTCCAATATCTGGAAGCCGATGTATCACCCATACAAGCGGGTCTGATCCTCTTTTTTCTCTACCAAAGCCCAGCTGTCGTTTTAACTAAATCGGTGGCAGGGCTATACTTCTGAGGGTGATAGCACGCCATACATCACCCTATCTTTTCGATAGTGTCTACCAAAAAACACCCACAAGATAGTTGCTAGCTTTTAGCGCTGCAGCCGGTCTGAGCACATGCCCAAAAATCAGCCGTTGATAATTAAATTACTGATTGAGATCATCAAAAAAAACGAATAGGCGTAGGAAAACAAAGTCGGATTGGTTATATTATCGAAATCAAACGGCGAAACCTCAACCACCTGCTGCACCAGAAACAAACGAATGCCAGGCCGGAAATATTTTCGTCATTAGCTGAGAAAAAAGTCGGCCGTTCGTGTGTGCGAGCGTCTGAAAAAATCACAATTTTCCATTGTATAGCAAAACGGACTTCAAAAAGCGTGGGTCTCTGAATCGATAGAATATCTAAATATAATAAGGAAAACGGACCATGTTAATAGACTTTGCCAATGTTTTTCTATTTGCTGCTCTTGCCATCGGATTTGTTGCACTCATTTTGGCAGTCGGGAAATTGATTCGGCCGGATAATCCGAATCCAATAAAAAAGTCGGTATATGAGTGCGGGGAGATTCCAATAGGACCTGGATTTTCTCAGTTTAACATGCGGTTTTATCTGGTCGCCTTTGTGTTCGTCATCTTTGATGTGGAAATCGCATTCATGTACC
Source organism: bacterium (assembly GCA_029940215.1). Lineage (GTDB taxonomy): Bacteria > SAR324 > SAR324 > XYD2-FULL-50-16 > XYD2-FULL-50-16 > JAHJRI01. The sequence goes on from JAOZRE010000094.1 coordinate 5,255, forward strand.
CTGTCACCGTCATTTTTCGTGACCTGATGTCTAGTGGATGGGGACTGTTGGGCTTTATCGAGATTGCCATTTTTATTTTGATTCTGATGGTTGGGTTTGTCTATGCCTGGTCACAGGGTGGGCTTGATTGGGTGAGGACGCTGTCAAGTGAGAAATAGACGGTTTTGAAAGAGTAAAGAACAGGCAATGTTTGGAATTGAATACGGGAAAAACGGAAAAACGAAATGAAAACACTGTATAATACGTTCGAATCAGACAATATCATCCTCAGCTCACTGGACTATGTACTGAATCTGGCCCGGGCAAATTCGATGTGGTATCTGCTCTTCTCAACGGCTTGCTGTGGCATTGAACTCATGCAAACCGGTGGACCCAGGGCAGACCTTGAACGTTTTGGCTCAGCCCCGAGGGCGGTTCCGCGAACAGCAGATCTGATGCTGGTTGCCGGGACGATTACGTTGAAAATGGCAGAACGGGTAAAAATATTGTACGAGCAAATGGCAGAACCGCGGTATGTGATTTCAATGGGAAGCTGCGCTAACTCCGGCGGGCTTTTTCAATCAGCCTATTCGGTTTTAAGAGGGGTTGATCGAGTGATACCTGTTGATGTTTACCTGCCTGGCTGTCCACCTCGACCAGAAGCGCTGCTGTCTGCATTGATCGATCTTCAGAAGAAGGTAAAAAAGGAGCACTATTTCCGGAAAAAATAGTCAGATCGATTTTCGATGAAAAGCCTGTATGACTGCTGTCATGTTTGCCATAAACGTTCGATACGCTTATATAATACCGGCGAACAACACTTCAGAGACTGTTAAAAAGCTGGAAACACTGCACCGGGTTAATATCAGCCGGTGTAAACAAGGAGTCAAAATTGAATACTTTAGAAATTTTTGAACTGATCAAAAAAAATCTGGATGCTGTCGTCAGCTTCCAGGAAGAGGAGGGGCCGACGCCTTCCATTTATGTCCGTTCAGACTGGGTCCTTCGAGTGCTGACGTATCTTAAAGAGGATGAGGCGCTGAGCTTCAATGTATTGATGAACCACACCGGATTTCATGAAACAGAATCAGCCAAGCTGTTCTGGCATCTGTTTTTTGATGTTTCCCATGATGAGACCGAAGGTCATACCCACGAGGAGATCAGGCTGGTCTGGCATTTGTACTCATACGATCAGGAGCATCGGGTTACCATTGAATCCAGTGTACCCGTTGGAAAATGCGAAGTCGACAGTGTTGTTTCACTATGGAAGTCCGCGGACTGGTTGGAGCGGGAGGCGTATGATCTGTTGGGTGTCACTTATCTTGGACATCCGGATTTGAGACGAATTATGCTGCCGCCGGACTGGGAAGGGTTCCCCCTTCGAAAGGATTATGTATCACCTACCTCGTATCACAATGTCGATAACACTCCATCAGAAATAACCAAAAGCTTTGAACCAAAAGGAAAATCCAAATGACATCCGCGTTGAAAACAGAGTATTTGACAATAAACATGGGGCCGCAACATCCATCAACCCATGGTGTTATCCGGTTCATTCTTAAAACAGATGGTGAGATCATCCATGAATGCGACCCTGATGTGGGGTATCTTCACCGCGGGATCGAGAAGCTTGCAGAGTCCATCACCTGGCAGGGTTTTGTACCCTATACCGATCGGGTTGACTATGTTTGCGCCATGAATTCAAATCTGGCATATTGCATGGCTGTGGAAAAACTGATGGGTATGGATAGTGAGATACCAAAGCGTGCTGAGTATATTCGAGTGATTGTGTCCGAAATGAACCGAATTTCCAGCCACGCGGTTGCCATTGGTGCGGCTGATATGGATATGGGGGCTTTTACCCCTTTTATTCATTTTCTCAGGGAACGGGAGCATATCAATGACCTCTTTGAGATGATTTGTGGGGCTCGTCTGACATACAACTATATTTGTATTGGTGGTGTTAATGCCGATGTATCTCCGACGTTCCTGTCTAAAACTGCAGAGTTTCTGGATCATTTTGAGCCTATTGTCGAGCAGATTAACCGGCTGATTTCATACAACCAGATCTTCATCAAGCGATTTGCCGATGTGGCGATTGTGCCGCCGAAAATGGCCATCGACTATAACCTGGTAGGTCCCAATCTGAGGGGATCCGGTGTCAAATTTGATATTCGTAAAGACAAACCATACAGCATCTACCCTGAAGTGGACTTCAATGTCCCAATTGGGACCGGTCGTGCGGGAACCTTGGGTGACTGTTATGATCGTTATATGGTCCGGGTTGAAGAGATCAACGAATCAATCAAGATTATTCGACAATGCCTGAAGCAGATACCGGATGGCGAGACAAAGGCCATTGTCAAGAGTTCCATTAAGCCGCCCAAGGGGCATATATACTTTAGAACCGAAACACCCCGGGGAGATACCGGATATTTTATTGTCAGTGATGGTAAGACTTCCCCAGCCCGACTGAAAATTAGAACGGGGTCGTTTACCGGAATGTCAATTATTCCAGAAATTGCCAGAGGCGTATTTATTGCGGATCTGGTGGCGATTATCGGTTCCTTGGATGTTGTTGCTCCTGAACTGGATCGTTAAACTCATTCGTTACAAAAAAGAAAAGCTATGGATGCTACTTTGATTAGTTTAGGGCTGAATCCCATGCCGGCAAAAATTATTTCGATGGTCATCATCTGCCTCATTGTCCTGATTGCTTTTGTCACAATCGGCGGGGTACTGACTGTGGTTGAACGACGGATATCTGGATTTATGCAGGCCCGACTGGGGCCAAACCGGGTAGGGCCTCAGGGTTCATTGCAGTGGCTTGCTGATGGTATCAAGCTGATCCTGAAAGAGGACCTGATTCCAGATGGTGCGGATCGAACCCTGTTTAAAATTGCACCCTATTTCTGCCTGATCGGTGTTTTTGGGACCATGGTTGTGTTTCCCTGGGGCAGTGGTGTTATGGTTGCTGACCTGAACGTGGGACTGTTTTATTTCATCTCCATTACAGCACTGGTGGTCTTTGGTGTCTTGATGGCGGGCTGGAGTTCAAACAATAAGTGGTCGCTGCTGGGTGGCATGCGGGCTGCCGCACAGATTGTGAGCTACGAAATCCCGGTGGGGATGGGTCTGCTGGTTCCAATCCTGTTTTCAGGCACATTGTCCATGGGCGGCATTATGGCCGTTCAAGGCTGGGCGCCCTGGGAGTGGATAGTGTTTCAAAGTCCCTTCACTGTCATGTCCTTCTGTATTTTCTTTATCGGCTCACTGGCAGAGGCCAACCGGACACCATTTGATTTGCCTGAAGCGGAATCGGAGCTGGTATCAGGGTATTGTACAGAATATACCGGGTTTCGATATGCGGTGTTCTTCCTGTCTGAATGGGCCAACCTGTTCGTCCTGGGTGGACTAACAACAGCTGTATTTCTGGGTGGCGGCAATCTGCCGGATTTTCTGGCTGATTACACCTTCCTGAGCGTTCTGGTATACATGGCAAAGGTCTCAGTGATCATATTTGTTGTCATCTGGTTGCGCTGGACGCTTCCGCGATTTCGGATTGACCAGCTGATGAATCTCTCCTGGAAGTATCTACTGCCCGGAGCATTTGTTGCTTTCCTGGGGCAGGCCATCTACATGTTGATTACACAGCACATTCCGGCAGTGCAGACAACCGTAGCTGTCTTGATGTTTCTGGTTTTTGTTTTTATTCTGATTCGTTTTTTCATCCGCGTCAGAGTGAACATGCGTGAACAACAAATTCCGGTCAATTCTCCGGCAAGTGACGTTCCCTTGACATAATTATAAATAAAACAGTGTTAAAAGGCGTTTAGATATGATGGGTGCTTATTTTCAAAATATTAAAAACGGATTCACAACTGTCTTTGAAGGGATGAGCATTACGTTTGCGACCATGTTTGTCCGGAAGGAAACGGTTCAATACCCTGAGGTTGATATTACCAGCAACAAGACGATTGCTGAAAAATATAAAGGGTCACTGATGGGGATGCCGGATAATTATCGCGGTGTTCTCATACTTGAAAACGGGCTTTGTACTGCCTGCCAGATTTGCCAACGGACTTGTCCCATCGATTGTATTGCCATCGAAAACGCAAAGTGTGACAAGACCAAGCCGACGGACAAGGACGGGAAGCCTGTATTAAACCGCTTCACGCAGAAAGAGGCTATCAAGACCCGTGCGTTGACCCGGTTTGATATCAACATCGCCAAATGTATGTTCTGCGGACTCTGCGAAGCGGCTTGCCCGACAGGGGCCATTCATCATACCAAGCAGTTCGAGATGAACCGTGAGTGCCAGGAAGATCTGGTCCTTCGTTTTGTCAGTGACGGCGAAAAAGAGATTGCAGTTAAGAGAGCAGAGGAAATAGAAGCGGAAGCGGAGGCTAAGAAAGCCGCAAAAGCTGAAAAAGAAAAAGAAGCTAAAGAGAAGGAAGAACAAGAGAAAGGAGCTGAAGAATGATGGGTATACCCGAACTGTTTTTCTATTTTTTCACCATTATGGTTATCGGCATCGGTTTGTTTGTTGCCTTTTCCAAAAACCTGCTGCGTTCAGCCTTTGCGCTGTTTTTCGTTCTTTTTGGTATTGCAGGTTTTTATGTATTACTGGGAGGGGACTTTCTGGCGGTTGTTCAGATAATGGTTTATGCAGGTGGTGTGAATGTCCTGCTGATATTTGGTACCATGCTGACCTCGGACATTTCGAGTCCGAAGACCAGTAACCTGTCTTTTCAGGGTGCGTTGACATTTATAGCAGGACTTACGTTTCTGATCCTGCTGGTGGTTATCATCAACACCACTCACTGGCCGATGCATGTGCCGGGAGAGATGGCGCCAACTACCAAGGATATTGGGAGACTGCTGTTGAAAGAGTATGTACTTCCCTTTGAAGTCATATCGTTTCTCCTGCTGGCGGCGATTATCAGTTCTTTGGTTCTTGTAAAAAAGGGAGATTAAAAATGGGTTTGACAGGTTTTCTGACGGTTTCGGCCGTACTGTTTACATTGGGATTGGTGATTTTCATATCAAGGAAAAATACCATTGCCATTCTGATGGGCGTTGAACTGATGTTGAATGCTGCGGCGTTGAATTTTGTCGCATTTGCCCGTTTTACGCCTTCACAGGCATCACAACTGGATGGGCAGATTTTTGCTGTATTTATTATTTTATTGGCAGCCGCCGAGGCTGTCGTCGCGTTGGCAATTGCTCTATCTGTATATAAAAACCTGCATCAGATAGGGGCAGACAAACTGGCAAGTTTGAAGGGGTGATCAACCTGTCACACAGCTTGATTGAGCACCATCAAAAATAACACTGAGCAAAAAATAAATAATGAGTTACATACAGTCAGTCATACCTTTTGTTCCCGTGCTGCCATTTTTCGGCGCTCTCTTTCTGGGGTTGTTCGGGAAGAAAATCTACGCAAGGTTCGGAGAAAATGTCACCGGTATTCTCGGCTGCAGCATGCCGTTTATTTCAGCTGTGCTGGCAGTGACCTCCTTTATCGCCATTAATGGTGTGGATGTCACCGAACGGATTATTCGCATTCCGATAACGGACTGGGTCTCGGTAGCTGATTTGCAGTTGCAGTGGACCTTTCGCTATGATCCATTGTCTGCTGTTATGCTGCTTGTTGTGACGATCATCGGGACGTTGATTCACATCTACGGCATGGGGTACATGCATGGAGATAAGTCGTTTTCACGCTTTTTTGCCTACATGAATCTGTTTTTGGGATCCATGCTGATGCTGGTGCTTGGAGATAATATTATTATTATGTTCCTGGGATGGGAAGGTGTCGGCCTTTGTTCTTACCTATTGATCGGATTCTGGTTTACAGAAGAGGCTAATGCCATTGCCGGGAAAAAGGCCTTTATCGTCAACCGGATCGGTGACCTGGGATTTCTGACTGGCATATTGCTGGTAGCCTATTTTTCCATGACCCTTTTTGGTACAACTGATCTCTCTTTTACCGAGCTTCAAAGCAATATCGATGTACTGGCCGGACAAACCGTTTTTGGGTTTCCGCTGCTTGAGGTGATTGGCATCTGCTTTTTCATTGGCGCCATGGGAAAATCGGCACAGATTCCACTCTATGTCTGGCTGCCGGACGCCATGGCCGGCCCGACACCTGTTAGTGCATTGATTCATGCAGCTACGATGGTAACCGCCGGTGTCTACATGATGGGACGTGTATTCTTCCTTTTTACACTGGCACCTCACGCGCTAGGGTTTATTTCCCTGATTGCGGCCCTTACCTGTTTCTTCTCTGCCACTATCGGGATGGCGCAGTATGATATCAAGAAGGTGCTGGCCTACTCAACGGTCAGCCAGTTGGGTTATATGTTTCTGGCAATGAGCGTCGGGGCTTTCAGTGCCGGTGTTTTCCATTTGCTGACCCATGCTGCTTTCAAGGCGTGTCTCTTTATGGCTTCCGGATCTGTGATTGTTGCCTTGCATCATAAGCAGGACATGCGGGAGATGGGAGGCCTGTTGAAGAAAATGCCGGTCACTGGTTACTCATTTATCGCCGCGACCCTGGCGATTATGGGTTTCCCTCTGACGTCAGGTTTTTTCAGTAAGGATGAGATCCTCTGGAAGGCTTTCATTCAGGGATCCCCTCTGTTGTGGCTGGTTGGATTTGTAGCGGCCGGGATTACCTCCTTTTATATGTGGCGGCTGGTGTTCATGACCTTTTTCGGTGAAACACGTGCGGACAAACATACCTGGGAGCACTGTCACGAACAGCCAAAGCGGACTGTTGTCCCTATTGCTATCCTGGCTGTGGCAGCGTTGACGATCGGTTTCTGGAATGTGCCTCACTTCTTGGGTGGTCACGGTAACTTCACCAATTTTCTGGATCCTGTGGTTCATGATCTCTCCAGTAAGCCCATGGAGAACTACCATAAGATTCAGTTGGCCAAACAGGCTGACCACCAACCAGAAGATACACATGGTGCAGCCGTCGAGCATGAAGAGCATGTGGACCACACAGCTCTAGAGTGGGGATTGATGCTAGCCTCCGTGGCCTGGACTTTTTTCACCGGCTTTCTGGCGTATATCTTCTATATCCGCTATCCAAAAGCACGCGAAAAAATTATGTCCCGTGCTGCAGCTCAAAAGGTTTTTGCAGTATTGTATAACAAGTATTTTGTCGATGAATTCTATGAAGCGGTTGTCATTACACCGCTTCGAAAGCTCTTCGGGTTTCTGGGCGCTTTTGATCAGATGGTTATCGACGGCATGGTGAACTTTGCAGGATTTATGGGGCGGATTACCGCTAATCTGGTTGGAATTTTTGACGACGAAATAGTGGATGGTGCCGTAAATGGTGCTGGATGGAGTGCCCAGACCGGTGGTAAGGGTGCCAGTTCTATGCAGTCTGGCAGAATTCAAACGATTGTCGCGAGTTCCTTGATTATATTTATCATTATTGTGGCTTCTGTAGTATTGTTTCTGGGGTAGCGGCCGTTCTGGCTACCCGATTTTTTTTAGAGTTTAATAATTATTGAAAACAAAATTGAGGTTGTGATGAGTCATCTTTTGTCATGGATTGTTTTTGTGCCGTTAATCGGAGTTCCCTTGCTCTGGCTGTTGCCCGCAAAAAAAGCGAAGTGGATTGCACTGATTGCCACGATCGTAGATTTTGTCATTGCATTTCCCCTGTTCCTTCAATTTGATAAAACTGCCAAAGGGATTACCGGTGGTATGCAGTTTGTTGAAAAGATGCCATGGATCCCAAGTCTGGGTGTGGAATATCACATGGGTGTCGATGGGATTTCGATTGCGATGATACTGTTGACACTGATTATTGGTGTGGTGGCGGCTCTCGCCTCTTGGGGGATCAGTCAGTACGAACGCGGTTATTTCGCCATGTTTCTGCTTTTGCAGACTGCCATGCTGGGTGTCTTTGTCTCTCTGGACCTGATACTTTTTTACCTGTTCTGGGAGATCATGCTCTTTCCAATGTATTTCCTCATTGGGATCTGGGGTGGTCCTCGCAGAATCTACGCAGCCATCAAGTTTTTTCTGTATACATTGGCGGGTAGTGTGGGCATGCTGCTGGCGATTATCGCTATCTGGTATTTTGCTCCGGGAGAACGTACCTTCAACATGATTGAACTGGTACAGAGGGTTCATGAAGGTGGTGTTTTCAACGGACCGATGATTTTCGGATTTCCTTTTACCAAAGTGGTTTTTATTGCGCTGTTTATAGGATTTGCCATCAAGGTACCGATCTTCCCGTTTCATACATGGCTTCCAGATGCACACGTCGAGGCACCTACTT
>JAOZRE010000095.1 GCA_029940215.1 bacterium
AGTTAAGAGCGCTGTTGCGACCCATGTATATGCCCAGATCCGGATGCATGCTCCACCGTTTGGTCGTCATCAGCTTGCAAAGCCCGTATACTTCATCGTAGGTCAGCTCACAGACCTCAACAGCCGCTTTTGCGTCAAAATTTTCAAACCAGGGCTTGATTTGCTCCCAATTATCCACATGCTCCTTGATATAGTCTTTCTTTTCCCAGCCCTTCTCGATAATAATGGCGATCATCGCCTTCAACAGAAGTGCGTCACTGCCGGGTCGGACAGCCAAGTGGTGGTTGGCAATGGCTGCTGTTTCACTTTTTCGGGGGTCAATTATTACCAGCAGCTTGTCCGGATCCTTGCTGATCGCTTTCAAAACCTTGGGTGCCCGCGGTGTCTGGTGGCTCTCCATGCCATTCCAGCCCCACCCAACCAGCATCTCTGTGTTCTCTTCATCAGGAAGCTGGGTAATGTACTGTTTTCCCATCGTGCGCCCCTGGACCCAGAATATGCCGCTGAACTCCTGACCGGCAGATGAGTAGTAATACTGTGAACCTAACGCCCGCAGCAGGGTCAGCCCAAAGGAGACTTCAAAATGACCGCCCTGGGCACCGGTTCCCATGTAGGCCAGGCTGCGGGGGCCATGCTTGTCCAGCAGGGACTTCATTTTGTCTGAGATCTCATCAATGGCCTGGTCCCATGAGATAGGCTCGAATTTGTCACCGACCCGCTTCAATGGCTCCGTCAATCTTCCCTTGGGATACTGATGATAGATAACATTCAATCCCTTACGGCAGGCATATCCTTTGCTGCGTCCGTGTTCCTTGTCAGGTCGGACCTTGACCATGCGGTTGTCCTCAACTTTGACTTCGAGCCCACAATTCTGGGCGCATAACACACATGCATTCTTTTGCCATTCTGTCATGATTTTCCTTCCTGTTGCTGTTAGTGACGGGTCTTATTTTTATACCAAGCGGTATAAAGCGGGTTATGTCTGCTGCCGGATCGAATGGATCAAGTACTCAACCTGATCCAGTGAGTGTGTCAGATACTGTTTCTTACCGGTTGCCTTTGAGAGGATGGTTCCTCCCTCGATCAACGAGAAAATAATATCAGCGGTCTTTTGTGAATCCACCAGATACTGTATCTCCCCTGCCTGTATTCCTTTATCTATCAGATCCGCGATGTTTTTGTTCATCTGCGCAATGGTTTTTGTGACAAGAGCCTTTAACTGCTGATGGGTATCATCTGCTTCTGTTGCAGTATTGGCGATGGGGCAGCCCCCAAATGCAACCATGTTTTTGTACAGCTTGCGATAAGCCTGGGGCAGGGCCAGTAGTTTCCCAATGTAGGATGTCTGCTGTTCGGTGTATCGATTGAGATAGTCATTCAGGGTGTTGACATTGTGTTCAAAGGCTGCAACGGCAACTGCATCCTTATCCTTGAAATTGCCATAGATGGCGCCCTTGGTCAGCCCTGTTACCCGGGTAAGGTCTGAGAGGGATGTCCCGGCGACCCCTTTTTGATTGAATACAGGCGCTACCCTTTCAATGATATATTGCCGTGTCTTTTCTGATTTTGTGGTGTGTGGTTTTGCTTCCATGGGTAGAAAATACCGAACGGTATATTTACTGTCAAGCGAAAAGTGTTCGGTAGCTAATCTGTGCCAAAAAGCGGTGCAGGGTGTTTTTTACAGAAAAGGGGACAAACCTTGTCATTCTAGACTGTTTGTGATGAGAATAGGGAAAAGGGGTATATAACAAGAGTCTTGTTATTCAGTTATGGGAGGGGTGATGAACAGAGTCGACATTCTAAGGAACAGTGTGATGCAACTTGATGGCCGGGATTACGGGGCCTACCAGGGTCTGTATGGCACTTATGACTACAACGATTTTAAACTGATTATCGAGCAGATACCCAAGGATCCTTATGCACCGCCTCACACCGGCATTTACCGGGTCCAGGTTGACCGGCATGATCCGGAAATCGTAAATTATTCACTGAACTCAAGGATTGAAGAGGTGGCATTCAGGGATTTTATCACCCGGCATTTTGATCGAGCGTGCCGCGAACAGGCCGGTGGAAGGCGCGGAACGGGTAACAGTGGGATGATCACCATCAGCCAGCCGGGTCAGGTGATCCTTGAGAGAAGCTGTGTCGTCGTGGATGATTCAACCATTGAGGTCCGGTGTTTCCTTGGATTACCAGCGTCGGGCAGGAAAATAAATGCATCTGTGGCGGCCACCATGCTTTTTGAGGAACTGCCGGTCATCGTTCGCCACTCCCTGTATCGGGAAAATGTGGATGAAGGGGAACTGGACCGACATATTAAAACAGCTGTGGATGCCGAGTATTTGCGTAATGTACTGGAACCGTCAGGCTTGGTGGCTTTCATCGCGAACAGTGCCATTTTGCCTCGGAGCAGCGGGACCAGCGATAAACCACTGGTATCGGAGGGGGTGATCCCGTTCCAGTCACCTGAAAGCATGAAGGCTTCGTTTACCCTTCCCAACGCAGGCGAGATCACCGGAATGGGGATTAAAGCCGGGGTATCTCTGATTGTCGGTGGTGGTTACCACGGGAAATCAACCCTGCTGGAAGTGATTGAATCCGGAGTGTACAACCACATTCCCGGTGATGGCAGGGAGCAATGTGTCTCGGTTTTCGGAGCCGTGAAAATAAGGGCCTACAGTGGCAGGTCCATTGAAAAAACTGATATATCGCCGTTTATCCGCAACCTTCCATTTGATAAGGATACAGTCGCTTTCAGTACGGAAAACGCCAGTGGCAGTACCTCACAGGCGGCAGGGATTATCGAGGCCATTGAAATCGGTGCGACATTGCTGCTGATGGATGAAGACACCTGTGCCACCAACTTCATGATTCGTGACAAGAAGATGCAGGACCTGGTGAGCAAGGATGATGAGCCCATTACAGCCTTCATTGACCGGGTCCGACAACTTTACCGGGAGCGAAACATTTCCACCATCCTGGTGCTGGGAGGGGCTGGTGACTATTTTGATGTGTCTGACTGTGTGGTGCAGATGGTTCGGTATTTGCCGCAGAATGTCACTGACAAGGCAACCGCCATAGCGCGCTCCGACCCGGCAAAAAGGGCGGAGGAGGATTGTGACTACCCGATTGATCCCCGGCAGCGCATGCCTGTGGGTGCCAGTGTCAGCCCCACCAATGATCATGGGAAAAAGAGCATCTTCGCCAAAGAGGTCGATCGCTTCGTATTTGGCAGGCACACGGTGGATCTGACCGATGTGGAGCAGCTGATCGAACTTACCCAGACAAAAACCATCGCCCGGGCCCTGGATTACGCAAGGCCGTATATGGACGGGAAGACTACCTTAAAGGATATTGTCGAACGGGTTATAACAGACATCGAAGAGAATGGGCTGGATATTCTGGATAACAGAATCTCTGGAGAATACGCCCAAATAAGAAGCTTTGAACTGGCCTTCGCCCTCAATCGCCTCAGAGGCCTGGAGATTATCCAGGATTAGGCATCCCCGCGCTAGCGGGACTCGAGGGAGGGTTTGACCAGGTTCTCGATCCAGTTGCCGAATTCGCACTGGCGGACGGTGTCGTCGAGAATGTCGTCGTCGATGGCCAGTTGCCAGCGAAGGTCTTTGCGGTCCTGTTCGGCGTGCAGCATCCTCATGCGGTCCACCAGGGACTGCAGATCGTCATGTCCTTTGAAAAACCCCAGGTTTGTCAGCTTCTCTTCCCTGGCCACAATCAGGCTGGCCATTTCGTTCAGGTCATACTCTGGATGGTATTGAACCGACCAGAATGTTCCCTTTTTATAGGTAACTGATAGGGATTGGATATGGGTGAAGTCATTACCGGCCAGGACAGTTCCGCCGGGGGGGACTTCGCTGACCATATCGTCATGGCTGATGAATGCATCAAAAACAGGCGCCTTGCCGTCGTACATGGGGTGATCCATCCCCTCCGGTGTCAGGACGATCTTTCGGGCGATTCCCATCTCACGGCCTTTCGGATTCTCGATGACCTTACCGCCGGCTGCAACTGCTGATATCTGCAAGCCCCAGCAGCTTCCGAAACTGGGGATGCCCACCTCGTAAGCCCTCTTGGCAAGTTCGATCTGGGCGGCCACGCTGGGGTTGTCGGTATCCATCACGCAGAGATTACAGCCGGTCCAGAGGATGCCGGCATATGCGGTCAGCTCTTCGCTGGTGGGCATGGTAACGCCGGGATCGCTGGGCAGCAGGATTTCGTATTCAGCGTCGGGGGCGTGCCGTTTCAGAAGATTGACATAAAGGTTCCAGGCGGTCTGCATACCGGCTACTTCCAGGGCATCACGGCTTGCTTTGGAGTAACCGTCGATGATCAGATATCGATTGAGTGTTGACATGTGTATTTTCTCCTGCGTCTCAGCTGTTCAGTTTATCAACGATGTTTACAAGTTCCAGGTAGTCGGTGCAGATCGCATCTGCGTTACAGTTTTTAGAATCCCGGTCCATGACGACGGTTGTATAGATTCCCTTCGCACCAACGGCATGAGGGCCGTCGATGTCCTTCTCCCGCCGGTCACCAATATGGACGATTTCATTGAGCTCAACCCCCAGTCCCTTTGCTGCCTTTTCGAAGACAAGTGGATTGGGCTTGGCGCATCCGGCCTCATCGGAAAATACAAAGAAATCAAAGTATTTTTTCAGGTCATGGGCCTCGAGAATGCCCCTTAAAACACGTCCGGGGGAAAAGATGGTGTCGGAGATGACACCCAGCTTATACTTGCCGTGCAGGTCAGCCAGGGCGGTCTCGATGTTCATGGCGATGTCGGGATAAATATCCAGTTCCATCTCTTCGTGCAGTCTCACCAGTTCTGCAAATTCAGTTTCAGGCAGCTCTCTGTTCAGTCCCTTGAGGAGTACGGATAGCCTCTCGGGGACTTCCCAGGTGACATTCTGGGTATACCAGACATGACGAAAAGCCGCATCGGTGACACTATAGGCCAGTTCGACCTCTTCACGGGAAATCGATTGATGTTTGTTCAGGTAGGACTCGACCAGATTACGCCTTTCAACGGCTTTGGATGCCAGGCCCTTTGCGGCGCGTTTGGGCTCATCGGTTTCGTCGATAAATACGGTGTCCCAAAGATCGAACGTGACCGCCTTAATTTTATTGCCAGACATGTGAAGCCTTTATGATATTGATTGTGTAAGATTACGGATACCGTTACAAATACGTTGTTCAGCGCGCCCAATGGAAAACAGAATTTCCATCGGGTGTTTCGCTGTTGCGTATATCAGTATAACCGAATAGGACCAGAAAACCTCAGGTGTTTGAATTTGTTTTCTGGCTTGGCTCAATGGATCGAAAAAATTTTATCAACCGTTGAGAGCATTAAAGGTGGCCTGATTATTCTTGAAGATTGCCTGAAACTGCTTAAACAGCTTGTTGTAAATGGGAATGTTGGTTTCGATGGGCTGGAAGGTCTTTTTGATCTTGACACGCTTCGGAATGTCTTCCAGTGGAAGGTGCCCCAATCGTGACAGACCAATCAAACCAGCTCCGCGGCAGGTAACCTGAACCGGATCTTCCATCTGGTGAATGGGGATCTGCAGGATATCAGCATATGACTGGGCCCAGACATCTGACAATGCGCCACCGCCGGCAAAGCGGAGACTGTCAAACTTCGTACCGATAAATTTTTCCACACTTCCCAATGCCGCACGGCTGTTGAATGCCACGCCCTCCATGACTGCCCGGGTCAGGTGTCGGCGATCTGTTTCCAGCGAGAGGTTGAAAAAGCCACCACGGGCATTTTTATTCTCGGACGGAGCAAATGCGCCATTCAGCCAGGGCAGAAACAGCACGCCGCCACTGCCGGGAGGGGCCTCGCCGGCCATATTACTCAGGCGCTCATAAGCATCTTTCGGCATTTCTCCCAGTTTGAAGTCGTCATCGTGGCAGACGATATTGTTCAGGTAGTAGTCAAAGCATTTTCCACCCAGTCCCTGCTCACAAAGCAGCATATACTTATCCGGCATGCAACTGGGGATGGAGGCGATGGAGCTGATGATATCGGTTTTCTTGGAGTCGATATAGCCGTTAATACTCAGGGTGGTACTCACCAGCAATAGTCCCTTTCTCAGGTCGATAATGCCGGCACCGGGGATGGCGGCCTGGTTGTCGTACATGCCGCTGATGACCTGAACTTCCGGCGAGAGCCCCAGTTCTGTGGCCACGGAAGCAGTGATCTTTCCGACAATTCCATCACTTGGCAACAGGTCCGGTAGTTTCTCCAGATCCAGGCCGGACATCTTCAACAGGGGTTGGCAGTATTCCCTTTCTCCCCATTGGCGGTTGGAGGTCAGCATCAACGATGTTGATGTATGCTGGGAGGCGCTGATTCGGCCTGTGAGGCGTGAGGTCAGGTAGTCCGCCGGCTCCAGAAACTTATAGGTCTTCTTGTAAATCTCCGGCAGCTCATTCTTAACGGCCAGTATATGCGCAAGTGCATCTGCTCCTGCATTGGTTGGTGCTACACCAGTCAGACGGATCCACTTGATCAATTTCCGGACGCTCATGCCCTGGACTGCAGGAAACCCCTTCATCATCTGCTGATTGTACTTTCCCCCGCGGGTGTCCATCCAGGAAATGGCGTTCATCAGGGGTTCCGCATGCTCGTTGACAGGGACAGTCAAAAAGTACTGGGAATCGCAGCAGATACAAACTATCTGATCGGGATTGACCCCTGAATCCGCCATCACTTTTTTGGATGACGTCAGTGACAGATTCCACCACTGTTCCGCATCCTGTTCTGCCCCTCCATCGGGAAGGATCATGATGTCGTAAGGCTCGTAGGTTTGCGCAACCACATCACCCTGATCAGAGACAATGGCGGTTTTGAGACCGCTGCTCCCCAGATCCAGAGCGATGACGTATTTCTGTTCTGTTTGTTCAGTCATGGGTTAGGCTATTCATCGGGTTGTTCAAGGCAGTCGTCCTGGTACTCGACCATGATATCATGGATCATGTCCATGTCATTGTATTCCGTTACGGACTTTGAGCCAGCGCCACCGTACAAGGCACCGCTTTTAGCTATGGCGTGCGCCGGATTTTTTGCATAAACCACTGCTTCTGCCAGATCCTTATCGAATTCTTCTACCAGCCCCGGCTGGGTCTGCGGACCCGTGACGCACATGTGGATGGCGCTGGGATACTGCTGGCCGTTGAATCGCCAGCCCCTGTCCTTCATGAAGTCGTTCAGGTGATAAATATCAAATTCATCTGAGGTAAAGGAGAAACAGAAGGTCGGGCTTCCCATCATGCGCAGCTCCGGATGCTTTTTCACCGATTCCTGCATGACAAAGGCGGTTTCAAATATCTTTTTCGCGCGTTCCATATAGCCCTTTTTACCAAGGGTCACCATCACCGCCCATGTGGCTGCAATGATACCGCCGGAGCGGCTGCCACCGATTCCGGGGGAGACATAGGTTCCGCCGACCCATTCCGGATTGGTGGTATACTGGTACTTACGGAAGGACTTATCGCGGTAGCAAACCACCGATGTCCCCTTGGGGCCGTATGCGTACTTGTGTGTATCAGCCGAAATGGATGTAACACCCGGCAGCCGGAAGTCGAAGGGAGGAATATCGTACCCCAGCTGTTCTCCATAGGGTAGGATAAATCCGCCCAGACAGCCGTCCACATGCAGGCCGATATCGTGTTTCAGGGCCAGTTCGGAAAGTTCATCGATGGGGTCGATGGTACCATAGGGATAGTTCCCGGCAGTTCCCACCAGCAGAACGGTGTTGGAATTGATATGTTCTTTGACGAAGTCCATATCCAGCTTTGTCGTTACCGGGTCCACTGGAGCTTCGATCAGCTTCAGACCAAAATAGTCGGCCCCTTTTCGAAAAGCGGTGTGGGCTGTGTGGGCCATGATCATTTCCGGTGCGGTAATGCCGCGCTCCTTCCTGTACTTGTTACGGTGGGCTAGTACGGCGCTGATAATACTGTCGGTACCGCCTGTTCCGATCACGCCACAGGCCTGCTCATTGGGATGATGTTCCTTGACCGCCTGTCCGTTCATAAAATCAACTGCCATGGCAATGATCTCGGATTCGAACTTGGTCTGACTAGGGCAGAGGTCTCGCTGCAGAACGTTTACGTGGGAATAGAGTTCAAACGCCCGGCCAATCATTTCGAAGATCTTTGGGTCACCACCGTACATGGTACCGGAGCATTTTCCATTTTTCCACTGGGCGTCTTCCTCTACTGCCATCTCTTTCAGCTGGCTGAATATGGTATCCTGATCCATGCCTGACTCTGGCAACGCCTTTATGTTCCCGTAACGTTTAACGTATGGGTACTTCACCATGGTGTCCATCAGTCTGGCAGACTCCAGCCGGTCCCAGATGGAATTGACCTCATCCTCGTCAATGTCGAAAAGTGCTGACATGGGTGCCAGTTCCTCGGTACGGACGAAGTCGGGATTGGGATGGGCTGTCGCAACATCAGTACCCTCATTGTATTTCAGTTCCAACTGCAGGGTCTCCTTGCCGATTTCAAACAGTTCATTGGCGCTGACATCTATTCCATAGCGGCCTTTCAGCAGACCTCTCAGATAGATCAGAATGCGTACCGGATCGGAAGGCGCTGCCAGCATGCACAGCCCAATAGCATCGGCCAGGGCAATGAAAATCTGGACTTTAAGGGACCGGTCCACTTGGCCTTCGGTGGACTGGGGGTCTTCATAAGAGATCCCGGCAGTGTGGTCTGCGCCCATCGGACTGGTGAAATAGGTGACCCCGGTTGCCTTTGTCGCGCGGGCATCATGTGCCGGCATTGCCTGACCTTTGAAAGCCGGAACCCTGTCAATACCCAGATGTTTGCAGGTTGCTGCAACACCATCTGAGAGTATGAGACCGAATTCGGTTCCCTGTTCAATTTCATCAAGGAGTTTAAATGCCCCGTCGATATCACCCATTTTCATTTTGCCGGCGCTGGCGGCGACACCCATTGCGCTTCCCAGGTCGATGGTGTCGAGTCCAATCTCGTCGACAATCCGGTCAAAGCGGGCGATGACGTCGGGATCCACAATCCCCAGATTGGTTCCCATTAGTGCGATGGTTTCGTACTCATAACTGGAAGTGATATGCTTTCCACCAGCATCTTTCCAGACCATTGAGCAGCCGATGACACAGCCCGGCATACAGGGGTCCATTGATCCGCCTCTTTTTTTCCCGATTTCCATCAGCGCCTCACCGGTGATGCCATCAACGCCGTCCAGGTGCTCACTGCCGTAGTTGAAAACCGGCATGGATCCGATTTCGCGCAGAGCCCCGATCACGCCGGGTGTTCCCATGGAACTCATTCCGATCAGCTGCTGGTCGGTTTTTGCTAATGAGGCAAACTGCTTTTGTGTCCTGCGGAAGATTTCCTTATCTTTGAGTGCAATCGGTGATGTGCCGCGATCATCGATGACAATTGCCTTCAGGCCCTTGGCTCCCATTACTGAACCCAGACCTCCTCGGGCAGCATGACGGGAAGAGTGTCCATCTTTGTCGGTGAACGTGATGGCGGCTATTTTTGATTGTCGCTCGCCACCGAGACCGATGCTGACAATGGTGGCCTTGGGATCGAATTTTTCGCGGAGCAGGGCGGCTGTATCATATGTTTTTATCCCCTTGTACGCCTCGGCACTTTCCAGCGAAATCGTATCTTTACTGAGATGAAGCAGGTATGTACCGCCGTTTGTGGGTTCGTCCTCGATAATAATAGCACGAATACCGAGTCGATCGAGTTTCTGGCCGGCGGGTCCGCCCACATTGGCTTCCTTGATGCCGTGTGTCAGAGGACTTTTAGCGCCAATTGAGAGTCTACCCAGGGAGGAGGCATTGGTCCCGGCCAATGGGCCTGTGGCGATGATGAGCTTTGCCTCTTTTGATAGCGGATCGGTTGCGGGGGGGACTTCTTTGCTCAGAATTCTTGCTGTTAGTCTTCTGCCGCCGACAAGTTCCATTCCGGCAGGAACCTCTTCCGATGTGATTTCCAGCCGGTTCATATTGACACGTAACGTTTTCATAGGTTGCTCCAAAAAATACGATTTATTCAATAATAATTTAAAACAAAAATCAAACCACCGACTTCACCTCTATCATTGAGGGCTCTTTAAGTCGAATAATACTGAAAGCGGGAAGAACGATTATAGCCGGAAAAAACGGGGGTATGAAGCCGTCTTCCGCGCGAAACTTATCTTGTTCTTAGATTAAGATGAACCCTGAACTCTGACCTGATGATATAAGCAAGTCATGTGATGTGGCTTCCGGAGCCAAATTTAGGCGAAGAAAAGTTTTAATTGTTTCATATAACCTCAAGGTCCACTCTTCCACAATCAAGCAGTTTTCTACAAGCGAGAAAATCCGGATTCTAGGAGGTTTGGGACCTGACAGAAACTTTTGAGTTTGAAACGCTGTCAGGGTCAATTCTCAGGGTTTTGAGGACAGTCACTCTCAACTCTTTGCTAATGGTATTTTTCGGGTTAGCGGCTGGAATGACCTTTAATTCCCGTATCGTGATTGAGAAAAAGATGTTTTTTGAATCCACTAAAATCAGGGGCTGTTGGTTTTTCCACTTGACAGATTCTCCATGTGTCGTAAGATCATCGCGGGAGATTAAGGTCCGCATTTATGGGATTTGCAGGGTCTCCGATTTTATTTTAGATGTTAAATTAACCCGATCAATAAAGAGGATATATGGCTGAAAAGGATTTCCAGGTATATGGGTACCGGTTTGTGGTTCTCGGCGTTTTTATGGTGATCAATCTTATTGTTCAAACCCTCTGGATCACGTTTGCACCAATCACCGGAGCGGCCGCAGAGTTTTATGGTGTAACGGATATGGATATCGGCATGTTATCCATGGTTTGGATGATTGTGTATCTGGTTGTCTCTATTCCGGCCTCATGGATCATTGATACTTATGGCGCACGGGTTGGTGTATCCATCGGTGCTATTCTGACTGCCGTATTCGGATTGATGCGGGGCTATTTTGGTGAGGACTATGGCATGGTGATGATTGCCACTATTGGAATTGCAGTGGGCCAGCCATTTGTAATGAATGCCACAACAACGATTCCCGCCAAATGGTTTGAGATTACGCAACGAGCGACAGCTGGTGGATTGGCTGTTCTTGCCACTTTCATTGGAATTATCATCGGGATGGCTCTGACGCCACCGCTGTTTCTGGCCTATGGCATGAAAACCATGCTGATCATCTATGGATGGGCCTCTGTAGTGTGTGCCTTGATTTTCATCATTTTTGCCAGAGAAACACCACCTACACCTCCTTGCCCTCCTGGTAACGAGGAACGGGCACTGGTCATGGATGGATTCAAGGGTGTCTGGAAAGTTAAACAGTTCAACCTGGTTATGGTGGTCATGTTTATTGGATTTGGGATGTTTAATGGTATTACGACCTGGATTGAGCCGATTGTTCGAAATCGGGGATTTGACATTACCCAGGCAGGTACGCTGGGGGCAATTATTCTAGTTGCTGGAATTTTCGGTGCCATTGTCTGGCCGATACTATCTGATAAATTTCGCATCAGGGCCAGAATTCTGATGTGGGCTATTTTACTGGGTATCCCTGGACTGATTGGATTGATCTATATAACCGACTTCACTTTGCTCTTACTGGCAGGCGCTGTTCTTGGTTTTTTCTCCATGAGCGTTGGTCCGATTGTGTATCAGTTTTCTGCCGAAGTCACAAGACCAGCACCTGAAGGGACCTCCAACGGTTTGATTGTGATGTCGGGCCAGTTGTCCGGGATCATCTTTATTTTCGGGATGGACATGTTCAAGGATCCTGTCACTGGATCCATGACAACGGTTCTGTTGGTCCTGCTTGCATTCAAGTGTCTCAATGTTTTCCTGGCCAGCAGATTGGTGGATTCAGATCTGATCGAGTCGGAAGCCGGAGCGTAACTCTGGTTGAGTGAGTTGGCAGTGAGCTTGAATGCCAACTCACATCTATTGCTGATGGCGGCCGCACGACGGCCGTATTGGCGGTTATCTTCCGTTGTCTTTCCCAGTAGTACCTAAATTCCCAACCAGAAGATTACAAAAAATGGCTAAAGAGATGCCGACAAAGGGATCCGGCGGTCATCCCTTCGGGGATATGATCGGGCTGAATTTCGATGAACTAAGCGATGGGAGCAGCAGTTGCAGTATTGATCTTGTTGAACAGCATATGAATCCCCATGGAGTTGTTCACGGAGGTGTGCTCTATTCCATGGTAGATACGGGGATGGGGGGAGCACTATACACTTGCCTGGATCCTCATCAGCTCTGTGCAACGGTTGAAATCAAGATTCACTATTTCAAGGCTGTTTCATCCGGAAAACTGGTCTGTCAGACCCGGATGATCAACCTGGGAAAGCGGATCGCAGTGATGGAGTCCGAGGTGATCTGCGGGGAACAGTTGATTGCCAAAGCGTTGGGGACCTACTCTATTTTTGAAGCTAGGAGCTGAACAGAAAACCTGAAGGAGTCGTATGACGGAACTGCAGTGGGAAAAGAAAATCAAGAGCCTCGTAGAATGGAACGAAAAGGAGATCATAGATTTTCGGCGGGATTTTCACATGTACCCCGACCTGTCGGGAGAGGAGGAGAGAACATCGGGTATTGTGGTCGACTATCTGGTCAAACAGGGGATTGAGGTGCAGCGGTGCCAGGAAAACTACGGTGTGATCGGGCGGTTGAAAGGCGGAAAACCCGGACCTGTGATTGCCTTGCGGGCGGATATGGATGCCTTGCCGATGGAGGAGAAATCAGGGTTGCTTTATGCGTCCAGGATCGAAGGACGTATGCACTCGTGCGGCCATGACATCCATACGGCTGTCTTGATGGGTACAGCCGCTGTTCTGGCGTCTATTCGTGAGGACCTGGAGGGAACGGTGATTTTTCTGTTTCAGCCGTCCGAAGAGTTTTTTCCGGGCGGTGCCCTGGGGATGATTGAGGAGGGAGCCATTGATGATCCGTCGCCAGACAGCATTTTTGCCTTGCACACCTTTCCCGCTCCCACAGGTCAGATTGCTACGCTTCCCGGTCCCATTGTCGGATCCGTCAGCACGTTCAGCCTTCGTATTTTTGGGAAAGGGGGCCATTTTTCTCTGCCCCACTTGACCGTTGACCCTATCGTTGTTGCTTCTCACGTGGTGGTTGCCTGCAATTCCATGATCTCGCGGAGGGTTAATCCCTTGGAAACAGCAGTTTTGACCTTCGGGATGATACAGGGAGGGACAAGGGACAATATCATCGGAGATATGGTAGTACTGCGCGGCAACATCGGGTCACTGGATGAGGCGCTCTGTGTCAGTTTGATGGCGGAGATGGAAAAAGTCGTGAAGGGAATCACAGAGGGTATGGGGGCAACCTATAAGCTGAAATATATTCACGGGTATCCAACCGCTGTTAATGATCCTCTGAATACAGCCTATGTACAGAAAGTGGCGGCTGATGTTCTGGGGGAGTCGAACGTACTGCCCGGTACGCCGACTCTGGGCGG
>JAOZRE010000096.1:0-3859 GCA_029940215.1 bacterium
TGGTTGGCACCAAGCGATGTTTTATCACCTCGCAGAACCACGGTTTCGCCATAGACGACCAGACGCTACCTGATAACTGGAGCCCCTGGTTTTTCAATGCCAACGACGGCAGTAACGAGGGAATTCGACACACATCCAAGCCCATTCGCAGCGTACAGTTCCATCCGGAGGCAATGCCCGGTCCGGAAGATACCAATTTTCTTTTCGATGAATTTGTCAGCATGCTGTAAATTTGTCAGGCAACCACAAGCCGGCTTTGAACCGGACAGTTGAACCATCAACGGATAAGAGAGTGAAAATGGAGCAAGATATCAGGAAAGTCATCATCCTGGGCAGCGCAGCCTTGAAAATTGGTGAGGCCGGCGAGTTCGACTATTCCGGTAGCCAGGCGATCAAGGCCCTGAAACAGGAGGGCATCTTTACCGTTCTCGTCAATCCCAATATTGCTACCATCCAGACCTCTGACCATCTGGCAGACAAGATCTACCTTCTGCCGATCACCCCCGAGTTTATCGAAGGGGTCATTCAAAAGGAGCAGCCAGACGGTATACTGCTTTCCTTTGGCGGCCAGACGGCTCTGAATTGTGGGATGAAGCTCGAAGAGCTTGGAATCCTCGAAAAATACAACGTAAGGGTGCTCGGAACGTCAGTCGACGTCATCCGCGCCACAGAGGACCGACAGACCTTTATCGAAAAACTGGATGAGATCGATGTCCTGGTACCGAGAAGCCAGTCAGCTGAAACGTTAGAGGAGACACTGGCCATCGCCAACGAGCTGGAATACCCGGTCATGATCCGATTGGCTTTTGCCCTGGGTGGGCTGGGGTCCGGAGTCTGCTGGAACGATGAAGAAGTTACGGAGCTGGCCACCAAGGCCTTTTCCTATACTAAGCAGCTATTGATCGAAGAGTACCTTAAGGGGTGGAAGGAAGTAGAGTATGAGGTGGTGCGAGACTCATATGACAACTGCATCACCGTTTGTAACATGGAGAACTTTGACCCGCTGGGCATTCACACTGGTGAATCCATCGTCATCGCTCCCAGCCAGACACTGACCAACAGCGAATATCACAACCTGCGGGAAATCGCGATCAAGACAGTCCGCCACCTGGGTATTATCGGAGAGTGTAACATCCAGTATGCGCTGAACCCTCATTCGGAGGAGTACCGCGTGATTGAAGTGAATGCCAGGCTCTCCCGGAGCTCTGCCCTGGCCTCAAAGGCGACAGGCTATCCACTGGCTTTTGTTGCAGCAAAACTGGGACTGGGATACAGCCTCACCGAACTCAAAAACTCCATCACCCTTTCAACCATGGCCTGCTTCGAGCCGGCCCTGGACTACGTGGTGGTCAAAGTCCCCCGCTGGGACCTGAAAAAATTCAAGAAAGTGTCCACCGAGATCGGCAGCAGCATGAAATCGGTGGGAGAGGTCATGTCCATCGGGAAAACCTTCCAGGAAGCGCTGCAGAAAGCCATTCGCATGCTCGACATCGGTGCCTGGGGGCTGGTTTCAAACCCCGATGAGATTGGGCTGAAGCCTGACCGGGAAGCCCTTTTACAGGAACTCAACAATCCAACGGATGAAAGGGTGTTTTCAATCCCCTACGCTCTGAAGGAAGGGATGAGCGTGGCTGAAATTCACGAACACACACGAATCGATCCCTGGTTTCTGCACAAAATAGCGAATATCGTTCGTGTAGAAGCGTTGATATCCGAATATAAGGGAGGGAACTGTCCCCGCCATATTCTGAAAGAAGCCAAGCAGGTGGGATTTTCCGATCCCCAGCTGGCAGCTCTGCTGGATAGCACCGAGCGCATTATTCGCAAAATGCGACTGAATCACGGACTCAAGCCTTATGTCAAACAGATCGACACCCTGGCTGGTGAATACCCGGCACAGACCAACTATCTCTATCTGACCTACAACGCGTCCGAGCATGACATTAAACTCGGCGACGCCTCCAGTGTGATCGTCCTGGGTTCCGGGGCCTATCGCATCGGGAGTTCAGTTGAATTTGACTGGTGCTGTGTCAACGCTGTAAAAACCGTCAAAAAAGAGAACTACCGCTCCATTCTGATCAACTTCAACCCCGAAACTGTTTCAACCGACTATGACGAAGTCGACCGGCTTTATTTCGACGAAATCCGGCTGGAAACCGTCATGGACATCTATGAAATGGAAAACCCGAAAGGGGTTATCATCTCCATGGGCGGTCAGGTGTCCAACAACCTGGCCCTGCCACTGGAGGACATGGGGGCAAAAATTCTGGGAACCACTGCTACACAGATTGACCGGGCTGAGGACCGTCACAAGTTCTCCAGTATGCTGGATTCTCTTGGCATTGACCAGCCGGAGTGGAGTGAACTGACCTCTTCGGAAGAGGCCAAGGCGTTTGCCCACAAGGTAACTTACCCGGTCCTGGTCCGTCCCTCATACGTTCTCAGTGGGGCAGCTATGGGGGTTGCAACGTCCGACGAGGAAATCGATATGTTCCTGGACAAGGCGGTGAAACTTTCTGTAGACCATCCCGTCGTAATCTCGAAATTTCTCTCCAATTCCAAGGAGATCGAGCTGGATGCTGTGGCTCAGAACGGAGAAATCATCAATTTTGCCATTTCGGAACATGTTGAAAACGCTGGTGTTCATTCAGGGGATGCCACCCTCGTATTGCCACCACAGAGAACCTATCTGGAGACCATCCGACGGGTGAAGCAGATTGCCAAAGAAATTGCCAAAAACCTGGAGATTACCGGCCCATTTAATATCCAGTTCATTGCCAAGGCTAACAGTGTCAAGGTGATCGAATGTAACCTGCGCGCCAGTCGTAGTTTTCCGTTTGTCTCCAAGGTCATCAAGCAGAACCTGATCGAAACCGCTACCCAGGCCATCCTTGGTCGTCCGCTGTCCGCGAATGGCCAATCGTTCATGGAACTGGAGTATGTGGGGGTCAAGGCTTCTCAATTCTCCTTTACACGCCTTCTGGGAGCGGACCCGACACTCGGTGTTGAAATGGCATCCACTGGAGAGGTTGGCTGCCTGGGAGACGATTTTCATGAAGCACTGCTAAAAGCCATGACGTCGGTGGGATTCCACTTTCCACTGAAAACCATCTTGCTTTCAACCGGCCCACTTGGAAACAAGGTCAACTTCATCGATTCGGCCAAATTGTTGCTAAAGATGAATGTAACCTTATATGCTACAACCGGTACGTATCATTTCCTGAAGGAAAACGGTATCGATGTACAGCTGGCCTGCTGGCCCGATGAAGATGAGCAGACAAACGTCCTCACCATTCTCACCGAAAAACCGTTCGATCTGGTAATCAATATCCCCAAAAATTTCCAGAAAGACGAATTGACTTTCGGCTACCAGATCCGCAGAAAAGCCGTTGATCACGCGATACCTTTAATCACCAATATTCAGCTTGCCAAGCGATTTGTGGAAGCGGTTTATTGGAAACCGAGGTCCGATTTGAAAATCAAGGCATGGGACGAATATTGATTCTGAATCGGGTTTCGCATTTCAGGCTCCGCGGGGACAGAATTTCCGTATAAATCCCTCCAGTGCCCTGAAATTCTAATTCAGCCGGAAGACCTGTCTGTTTATGTCTTCCGGCTTAATAACTTATTAATTAACATATTCCTAAAACTTAACGTAACATTAATAGCCCTTAACCCAGTCATGAACCTTAAATCATTATTTGATCCCATTGACCGCGTCATTGCGCAGGCCAAGAGTTACATCCATGAACAGGAAGCCCGAAAGCAGAATATACTTTTAATAGAAGATAAAATTGAAATTATCAGACCGGAGCTTGAAAAAAGAAAGGCCGAACTGGTGGCACTTCTCGATCAAATT
>JAOZRE010000096.1:3869-13529 GCA_029940215.1 bacterium
ATTGAACCGGATGATGATTTTAAAAGCCGGTTGGAAGAGAGCCTGGTACAGTTGGATAACTACCTGGACCATATTCATCTGATTGCTGAGAAAGAACTCATTTTGAGCACGCTTAAAGAGGAGAAGCAGGATAACGATGAAGGTAAGAAAGAGCTGAGAGACAAGTATATAAAACTGCAAGTGACCCGCCTGGACGAGCAACTGAGAAACACCAACAACTTCTTTGAAGTGGCCGATTTCGCCAATGAGATCTGGGCTGATTTCGACCTGTTTGAAGAGTTTGATAGAGACGATACCGTCGTTCAATTGCTGGTTGACCGCATGAACGAAACCAATGCCAAAAACACCGAAACCCGCATGGGTCGGGATTTGAGAAAAACCCTTGAACACATCCGGCTCAACCTTGTTAAATCGTCCGCCTGGTCAAACGATGAAGTCAAGGAGTATCAGAGTGAAAGGGATCTCAAGTTGAAACAACTGCAGGCTGTCAAGATCCCGGATAACCGAAATTTCACTGTTTCCCTTCTGGGCGGTGATCCGGAAGTCATCCGAAAACTGTACGAAGTGTATGCCCTGCCCAGTCGGTTGAAGCTCGAATGGGTGGATATCGAAAAACCGGAAGCAGTCGAAAACCTTCTACGTTCCTCCATTAAGCAGGACCTGATTATTATCTATTCCATGTTTCCAAAGCACGAAAAATTCATGGAGATCAGGGAAACAATCATTGAAAACAGTATCAAATGCATAGATGTCATCAGTTTTGGTACTAGTAAACTGCTCAAGGTCCTGGAAGACGAACTCATCCAGATCAGCTTTCAGAACCAGTTTGGCGGTAAATAATCCTTCCTGAACAAAATCGGTGACGCTAGCCTGCCCGGGTCAGCTCACCGATTGCCAACCCAGAATCCACTCCCGTCAGCCGAACAGCTTCAATTCGGTTTCGCAGGTCACGATCAGAATTCACACCCACACGAACGTAATTATCGCTGTACCCGGTCCAACGGCCCTTATTTCCTCCCCCTTCAAATAGAACCCGCAATTCAGACCCCAGAAACTGCTGATAAAATTTCGTTTTTTTACTGTCGCTCATTGCCCTCAGGATTGAAACCCTTCGTGATGCTACATCTCCATTGATCTTCGGCTTCAGTTTTTCAGCTGTTGTCCCCTTCCGCACAGCAAACGGGAATACATGGAAATAGTGAACTGGCAATTCTTCCAGTGCCGACCGGGTCTGCTCAAACAGGTCATCACTTTCTCCCGGAAACCCGACAATCACATCACTGCCGATACAGATTCCCGGCACCTCATCAACGGCCTGCAGAACAAAATCCCGGTATTCAGCAAACAGGTAGCGACGTCGCATTTTTATCAGTATTTCATCAGAAGCGGACTGCAGCGGCAGGTGCAGATAGGGCATAAGCTTGCTTCGGGGGTCCTTCATTAATTTGAATATCTCCGGGCCCACAGTCGTCGGCTCAATGGAACTGATTCGTACCCGCTCAATTCCTTTTTCCAACTCGAATATCTCCAGCAGATCCAGAAATTCAAGTTGATCGTATTGATAGGTTCCAATGTTGACCCCAGTGAGGACTACCTCTTTGACCCCCTGGACTGCCAGCTCATGCAACTCTTTGTGAATATTTTCCGGTATCCGTGCCCGGGAGCGCCCCCTGGCTTTCGGGATAATACAGTATGAGCAGATAAAATCGCAGCCGTCCTGAACCTTGAGGTTGGCCCGTGTGGATTCGAGGTGCTGACCGAGGGTTTCAATTTGAAAGGGATCACGGGAGAGGGCAGATACACACACAGTTGGAGGACTGGTCATCGATAAATCAGCCACGTACTCATGGATCTTCAGCTTTTCCTGGTTACCAAGAACAAGGTGAATGCCGCCAATTTCCAGGATCTGGCCGCTGGAGATCTGGGAAAAGCAACCAACCACGGCGATGAGGGCGCCGGGGTTCTTTTTCTGAATGGAGCGGATGCTTTTACGACATTTCACGTCACTCTGGTTTGTGACCGTGCAAGTATTGATAATGCAGAGGTCTGCCTGATCGAGATCCCTGATAATTTGATAGCCGATATCTTCAAGTCCCTTGGCCATGATGGCTGATTCCGTCTGATTGAGCCGACAGCCAAGGGTATAAAACGCTGCTTTTGGCATAACCTCTAATCTAAAATGAAGCGGAGTATCGCCTTTCAACCAGCACAAAAGCCGCCCAGTAGTAGGGATGACTCCATTCTGTCTGGAGCAGTTTCAATTGAGCCGCTTTCAACGCCTTGCGTGCCGGCACGCCTTTAAACAGCTGGGTATAAAATTCAGTCATCAACCGCCTGGTACCTTCATCACTGACCGGCCAAAGAGAGTTGATCACGCTTTTGACACCGGCCTCCTGAAAGGCGCGGCGCAGACCATATACCCCTTCACCCTCATGTATCTCACCCACGCCGGTTTCACATGCGGACAAAACAACCAGCTGCGTCCCAGCCAGGTCCAGGGAAAGTACTTCCATTGCGGTCAGGACCCCATCATTGTTGGTATCGAGTTCTCCCAGAAACGGCGCATTGGAGTTGATCCCTGCAAATGCCAGACCCGCCCTGAGCAAAGGGTTATCACCCGGTGGAGGGGTTGACATCACACCACCCCGATTCAATGACAGAAGCCGTTTTTTCAGCCGTTCCTCTTCCTGCAGGAAAAAACCGTGAGTGGCAATATGCAGCATTTTAGGAGGCTTGTCAAGCGATCGAAGCTGTTGTTCTTCCGCTTCCCTCTGCAGATAGATCACAGAGTTAGCGTGGCCTTGGGCCATTTTTTGAATCCCCTTGCCCTCCTTCTCGGCCCCTTCCAGCTTTTCAAACGTGTCAGAGACCTGCTTAATGGTTTTACCCTCCAGTTCAGCACCGTCCAGAGGCTCGAAGGAGAGTGATCGCAGTCCGTGAGACGCAACCCTCATTCCCCTGCCAACTGCGCTGCGTTTTCCTTTGATGGCAACCTTCTTGCTCTTGACCCGTTCATCATCAAGATCATAGTCGGGACCCGCCAGAATCATGAAATCTCCCTGGGCGTCCGGCAATGATTCCACCACCAGATCCCTGCTTGAAGAGAGGATTTTGAGATCATAATCCTCAACCATGAAATTCCCGTTGCTATCAATCACCGCATCAAAGGGCAGAAGGTGCAGGGCACTGTCCGGAACAATATAGATCGATTTTTTGTCCCCGATAGCTGCTTGTAGAGGCTCCCAGATCATTGAGTAGATATCACTGCCTGTTTCCTGCAGCTCCTCTTCCTCAGCATCCTCATCCTGGATCGCTTCCCGGAAAAAGGTCACTGCTTTCTTAATGGGTTCAAGGTCACCCAGTGGAACCATTTCAATACGGTTGTGCTTGCAGTCAAAAAAGAGGTAGCACTTCCCGGGGTCTGACTGGGCCACCACCGCCATCATCTTCATGCCGTTATCATTATAGGTCAGGAAATCAACAAGCACGTCCGGCACCTTCAGGTTGTTGAATACCTTGTCGATGGACACCTTTTGAGAGGCAACATGATAAACCATACTTTTTTGATTTAGTTCCGCCTGAAGATCGTTAATTTTCTCCTCCAGGGCGTTCGTTTTGGCTTGAAATTCCGCCGGGGTTTCTGATGTTGGACCGGACAGGGTCAATGAAGCCAGCTCCTTACGTTTCTGATTGAGCTCCCCTGCTTTGACCGCCAGTGTCGGAGAATGGGTCATGTTGATAATTTTATTAATCTCCGAGCTTATTTTCAGCAGCAACCCTTTACGCTTCAAGCTGGAATGCAACGCCAATTTAGCAGCTCCTTTGTTGTTAACTCGTGCCAACAGACTCAGAAAGCGGTCCTGTTCGGGTTTATGTAAATTGATATAGGCCTGACGGGTATTTTCACCAGCGGCCCAGAGAACACGATCGAAAAAGTCAGATCTCCGGTCAAACATTTTCACCCGGATGGGCAGGGCTTTGGTAAGCTGCCCAGTCCCTTCATAAAGGTCTGCCAATGCCCCAAGGGCTTCAAAGGTATACTGGTGCTTATCCCCCAGAATCTCCTCGGAGAGGGCAACAGCATCCCGCAATACCTCTTCTGCCTCACCGTTACGGTTCTGGCTGATGTACAATCCGGCTATATCCACCATACTGCGTACCACGTCAGGATGTTTTTCCCCTAGAACCTCTTTTCGAAGCCTTAATGCTCTGGTAAACAACTCTTCGGCATCATCCAGGTTGCCCTGTTTGTGATAGACCCGCGCCAGGTTGTTGAGCGCCTTAAGCGTCTTCTGGTGCCTCTCCCCCAACTGCGTTTCCCAGGTGGCCAACACTCGGGTAAACAGCGGTTCAGCCTTCTGATAGTTCTCCTGTATCAGATAGAGGTAGCCCAGGTTGTTAACACCGGAGATGGTATTGGGATGGTCTTTGCCGTAAACACTTTCGTTGAGACGGATGGTGGAGAGGTACAACGGTTCTGATTTGGCAAAATTACCCTGGCTTTCGTACAGGGATGCCAGATTGTTCATCAGAGCCAGGGTCGTGGGGTGTTTGGCTCCCAGACCGGATTTGGCATTTCGCAGGGCATTTTTGTAAAGTGGTTCCGCTTTATCAAACAGCCCCTGATTTTCCATCAACAACGCCAGATTATTCGTGATCGAGATGGATTGCGGATGTTTTTCCCCAAGCGCTTCAATCATGTCCCGCAGGGCTATTTGATAGGCATTTTCCGATTTTCCGTACAACCCCTGAACCCGATAAATACCAGCCAGGTTATTCAGATCAATGATGGTATTGGGGTGCTTTTCTCCCAGGGTTTTCCGATTATATTCCCAGACCTGCTTATAAAACTTTTCAGCATCGGCATAGCTTCCCTTATCCTGATACAATTGGGCCAGGTTTCCCATCATGTCAATCAGGTCAGGATCATCCTCACCGGCCACCTCTCTGATCAGCTGGATCGCCTTGTAAAAAAGCGGTTCAGCCTCTTCATATTGTGCCATTCGACGGTACAGCTCGGCCAGGTTTCCCATGGTGAAAATGGTCTCCCGATCCTTTTCTCCCAGCAGTTTCGATTTTTTTTCCAGAACCTTGCGATATAAGGGTTCTGCATCCGCAAACCGACCCTGGGTCATGAAAACAGAAGCCAGTTTTTCACGGGTGGCAAGTGTTTCAGGATGGTCCATCCCCAGAGACTTTTCATATCCGGCCAGTGACTGTCGAATCAGGCCTTCTGCTTTTTCATAAATTCCCTGTGCCTCATAAATCTGCGCCAGTCTGACCATGACAGCCATCGTATCCTGGCTGTCTGCACCCTGCGTCTCTCTGCTACCCGCCAGGACTTTCTCCAGCAACCGTTGTGCCTGATCATACTGACCCTCTTCTGAATAGAGATCCGCCAATCCGGAGGCAATCATTAAGGTATCCGGGTGCATCTCTCCCAGTATCTCATTGCCCAGCCGGTATGATTCCCGGAACAGGGGAGAGGCTTCTTCGGGGTATCCCAGATCCAGGTAAAAGGAAGCCAGGTTGAAGAGGCCGATGATCGTCTGCGGGGACCTGTCACCAAAATTCGACTTGGCAAAATTGATGGAGTCCACCGCTTTTGAAACCGCTGCTTCGAACTGTTCCTTTTCGAACAGGGTGACCGCTTCCTCGTTCAGTCGATTCCAACTTTCCTGGGGGCCGGCCATCAATCCAGGGGTATACAACCCCATCATTAAAAATACCAGCACAGGAAGAACGCCCGTTGCTTTGATAATCAGTTTTTGAATACTCATCATTACCCCCTTGGATTGAAATCATTTTTGTTGCCGAAGACATATGCTTTCACAGGTCATCCGACGATCTCTTCAATAGATTCCGTTTTGACGGGTTGGAATTTTATCGCTACGTTTGTATTATTCGAGAAAAGAACCAGGTCAACCAGAACACGAACACAAAAATCGCTAGAGGCTCTTTCTAACTGACCTCTATTTAATGTTAAACCCGGGTTCTGGTTTTTGACATTCTACCTAATATTTTCCGGTGTTGTATAGTGATTCCTCAAATTTTGGCGTCACAACCTCTTTTTTCAACAGCAGCATACAGCAACCGAGCACCTGAAATCAAACGGTCCGGGAAACCATCTAAAACGAAGCGTTCGTAGCAGTCATCGATTGTCCCTGAGAAAACTACTTTTCAATTTATTAAAAAATCTGGCGTGAGGTTCCAAGAACATGAAAAATCAACTTTTGATCATCGATGGCAGTTCCTACATCTTCAGAGCCTTTTACGGAGTCCGGGCGGGCCTCACAAACCAGGCGGGACTACCCACAAATGCTGTGTTTGGTTTTAAAAACATGATGATGCAGTTACTGAAGGAAGAGGACCCTTCCCACTGCATCATGGTATTCGACAAGCCCGGCCCGACATTCAGAAATGAAATCTACCCGGAATATAAAGCCAATCGCGAATCTGCACCCGATGATCTGAAGCTTCAGTTTGAGCCCATTTATCAGTTGAACAACCACCTGAATATTCCCCTGGTCTGGCTGGACCGGTTTGAGGCTGACGATGTCATCGGCAGCCTGGCCAGGAAGTTTGCAGGTCAAATTCCCATCACCATCATCTCGGGGGACAAAGACCTGACTCAACTGGTGACCGACACCACCAGCATGCTGGACACCATGAACAACAAACGCTATACCCCAGAGACCGTAAAGGAAAAATTCGGTGTACCGCCGGAGTTGATTGCAGAGTACCTGGCCGTCATTGGAGATACGTCAGACAATATTCCCGGAATTAATGGTGTCGGTCCCAAAACTGCGGCCAAGCTGTTCAAGCAGTTCGGTTCCATCACCGGGATCTATGAAAATCTCAACCAGTTAAAGGGCAAACAAAAAGAGTCCATCAGCAACTCCAGAGAACTCGTCGCACTGAGCCTGCGTTTGACAAATATCCGTTGTGACCTTGAGTTTAACTCTCAATTGGACGACTACCGGAGAAAAGAACCAAAGATCGATGAGTTGAGCGCTTTCTACCAGGAAATGAATTTCAGGCCTGATGCCTTCACCAAACGGGCTGATGACGATAGCAATTCAGCAGGCGGGCAGGTACACTCCAACAAGAAGCTGGATTACAGCCGGTATGAAATGATTACCCGGCAGGAGCGCCTGCTTGAAGTCCGGCAAATGCTGCTGAAGCAAACCCGGATTGTGTTTGATCTGGAAACAACCTCCCTGACAACCAATGAAGCGGAAATCGTCGGCATATCATTCGCATGGGAAGATGGAAATCCGGTTTATATACCCGTTGCACACACAGACCAGGTTGAGCAGATTCCCCTGGAGACCGTACTGGACATTCTAAGGCCAGTTTTCGAAAAAAGGGAGTTGAGAATCATCGCACAGAACATCAAGTACGACATGATGGTCCTGGCCAACTATGATATTCCCATCAACGCACAGATCGGTGATACCATGATCCAGTCCTACCTACTGGACGCCCACCGTCACAGGCACAACCTGGATGACCTTGCCATGCGCCATCTCGAACATGTTATGATCAAATTCGAAGATGTGGCGGGTAAGGGGAAAAAACAGATTCCTTTCTCCCAGGTCCCCATTGCGACGGCCATGCAGTATGCCGCAGAAGATGCCGACGCCACGTTTCAGATACACGACATTCTCTCTCCTCGCATCACATCTGAAAACCTGGAGACGCTTTATGAAACCATCGAACTGCCCCTCTGCCGCACACTGGTAAAGATGGAAACTCATGGGGTCAAGCTGGATAAAGCCTACCTCAATGAACTCTGCGACAAACTGAGAATCGATCTGGTGCATCTACAGAACACAATTTACGAGCAAGCTGGAGAGGAATTCAATATCAATTCAACACAGCAGCTGGCAACTATTCTGTTTGAGAAAATGGACATAGCCATCGGTCGCAAAAAAACAAAAACCGGATACTCCACTGATGCCTCTGTTCTTGCCAAGATTGCACCGTTCCACCCGATAGCGGCGAACCTGCTGGACTATCGCACAAAAAACAAACTGGTCAATACCTACCTGTCCGTGTTGCCGAGCCTGATCAACCCGAAAACCGGTCGGATCCACACCTCGTACAGCCAGGTGGTTGCTGCAACCGGAAGGCTCAGTTCAAGCAATCCCAATTTGCAGAACATCCCCATCAAGGGAGAGGATGGCAGCAAAATCCGTGCTGCATTTATTGCCGATGCGGGAAACCTGATCGTATCAGCAGACTATTCCCAGATCGAGTTGAGATTCCTGGCACACCTGTCCGAGGATGAAGGTCTCATCTCCGTATTTGAAGCCGGGGGCGATATCCACACCGAAACCGCTGCTGCGGTATACAACGCTGGAGCAGAAGGGGTCAGCCACGAACAGCGACAGGCCGCAAAAGCCATCAACTTTGGCATTATTTACGGAATGGGAGCTTTCCGCCTCTCCCAGGAGATAAACGTCAGCAATGCGCAGGCAAAACAGTTCATCGAAGCCTATTTCGACAGATATCCCAGAATCAAGAGCTACATGGACGATACCATAGCGTTCTGCCAGGAAAACGCCTATGTGGAAACCATGTTCCGACGCAAACGGGCGATTCCGGATATCCATTCAAAAAACCATATGGTCCGGACAGCTGCTGAGCGAATGGCTATCAATACCCGCATACAGGGATCCGCAGCGGACTTGATTAAAATCGCCATGATTGATATCCAGAACAAACTGGAACAGGAACTGCCATTGACCAGAATGATCATGCAGGTTCACGATGAACTGGTGTTCGAGGTCCCCCAGGACAATCTGGATGACCTGATCGGACTGGTGAAAAAGTCAATGGAGACAGCAGTCTCCCTGAAGGTACCCCTGGTCGTGGATGTCGGTCACGGAAAAAACTGGCAGGAAGCTCATTAGTGTGGTGGTTATGTCGATATATAATATACTGGTTATCGGAATCGGCGGCTTTTTCGGCGCCATTTGCCGATTTGTTATTTCCAAACAGATGGCATTCCTGCTGGGAGACGATTTTCCCTACGGTACGATCCTGGTGAATGCTGTTGGATCATTTTTGTTGGGATTTCTGTCCAGGTACTTCCTGGAACATTTCGTTGTCACCGAACTGGTCCGTGTCAGTATACTGATCGGTTTTCTCGGAGCATTTACCACATTTTCCACCTTCAGCTATGAATCGATCATCCTGCTGCAGGAGGGCGATTTGCTGAAGGCAGCAATCAATATTGTCAGCAATGTGTTGCTTTGCCTCATTCTCTGTTTTGTTGGTTTTCAATTTTCAAAATCCTTCTGAAAAATCAATATGCCTGCAAAATATATAGGAAAGCGCCTGAGGGTCCGCATTACCGTTGGCAGCGCTCAAAGATACAAGGGTAAATCCCTTTTCAGAGCGCTGATCAAGAAGCTCGAAGAGAACCAGATATTCGGTGCCACAGTCATCCGTGGAATTGGAGGCTTCGGCGGCCGGGCCCGGTTTCATACAGATCGATTGTTGAGCCTGGTCTCCAATCTGCCGGTCATCATCGAATTCGTCGACTATGAAGAGCGAATTGATGATCTGCTACCGGAATTTGACAGGATGATCAGCAAGGGCATGATCACGCTGGAGAACGTGGAGGTAATATTTTATCGGCAGACACCAGGT
>JAOZRE010000454.1 GCA_029940215.1 bacterium
AAGAATTAGGTTGAAATAGACCTTGACCATGAAATCATGTATACTTATGATCACATTCAAGGGAGACATATGTTTGTTTTTGTGTATTTTTTGGACACCAACATTGCAGACAGGAAGTGATGAATAAATCAACGATCAAGTCAATACTAATAGAAAATAAAAAACTGCTTAAGGACTTCGGTGTGAGAAAGATCGGGTTATTTGGATCCTATCTGCATATGGCAGAAACTGATGATAGTGATATCGATTTGCTCGTTGATGCGGATGATAACATGAGCCTTTTGCGTTTTTCTGATTTACAGATAAAGCTCACCGAAATATTTGGGCATAAGATCGATCTTGTGTCTGTCAATGGCATCAGCAAATACATTAAACCGACTGTGATGAGGGAGGTTGAATTTGTCGAGGAGCTATAGGGCTTATTTGCAGGATATGCGGGACTGCATAGTCAAAATATTGGAATATACAACCGGGTACGAATATAATCGGTTTTTAAATGATGAAAAAACAATCGACGCAGTTGTAAGAAATATTAAAATTATTGGAGAAGCGTCAAAGCACCTACCTGATGATATCAAACAGTTGAACTCTCAAATTCCATGGAAAGCCATTGCTGGAATGAGAGATAAATTGGTCCACGATTATTTTGGCGTCGATATCCGGTTTGTTTGGAACACAATTAAAGAGGATATCCCATTCCTAAATGATAAAATTGCCAATTTGCTGGATCAGATTGAAGAGTAATAATCCCCTTTTCCGCGTGCAATCTCCCAGATTTTAACCATGCTCACCGGCCTCCATTTTTTTTTTAGGATTCAAAGTCCGATTTGAAGCACAAAAAAGAGTAAAGAAGTATGGGGCCCCCATCAGGGCGGGATGTTTCTTTGACGCTGATGAGAAACACTAAGGGGAGCTGAGGAATAGGAATCCACTTCGAAAGGAATCTGTTGATTTATATCAATTGATAGCTTTTGATACTGAGTGATTTTTAATTCATATTTTCAGATAAATAGTTCATACAATTCCAATTTTGATTGATACTGAGTAATAAGAAATTATATCTTCAAATACCGCTGATGGACACCATCCTTCCAACTTTAATATATACATACTGAACATTTCCCAATCAGTGATCAAGCCTGTGTGTATAAATTTTATTGCAGTACAGCCAACTGATATATCTAAAAATTCAAGGTAATAAATAGCCTTTCTTCTAGACGGTATTGAGTTTTTCTTGATGAATGAAATTGCTTTTGAAAAATCTTGATCTGGGTTTCCAACTCGTAGATGCAACCACGGAGGAATAAGATTTCCTTGCCTTTCTCATCAATGGGTATTTTTGCTAATAATTTTGGATTGCTGCTTCATCATGGTCAAAATTATGGCAGAACCGCTGCCCAAATAGTGACACTTGCTGAGTATAAAACAACGTACTTCCAAATATACAAGTGCTTAGGTAGTGGAATGTCAATTGCAGCAATAGAACAAGTAGTCTAGCTCATGGAAAAACTCTCCCAAATGCTTCCGGATTCTGCCATAAAGCACCTTTTTCCGGTATTTGGGAATGAACACGATGTGGTATTTGCAATCCCACTTTGTATGACTTAAACTCTGAAACTTTTTCATAAGGTTCTCCTTAGTTTTATTGTTAATTAACCAAAAAGAACTTTATGGATTACCGCCTCACACGGTCAAACCTTTGTGAGTCCCCCGGCCTAGCCGGGGGTTTACCTGTTATAATTAGCAGAGGGATTAAAACAAAAAAGGCCTTCTACCACAATCAGAGTGGCAGAAGGCCCTTTAGATATTAACAGACAGATCAGCGACTATTTGTCACCCAACGCTTCGGTCAATTCCGGCATGAACTCCAGAATGTCTGCAATAATTCCGACGTCAGCAACCTGGAAGATAGGTGCTTTCGGGTTTTTGTTCACAGCAACAATAAAGGGAGACCCCTTGATTCCGCCCAGATGCTGGAAGGAACCACTGATACCCATCGCCATGTAAACCTTCGGTTTGACAGTCTGTCCGGATGTTCCCACCTGGCGGGACTTGTCCAACCACTTGGCATCGACAATCGGCCTTGAACAGGACACAACAGCACCCATGGCTTCTGCCAGTTCATTGGCCGCTTCAATATTATCTTCGTCCTCGATACCACGTCCAACAGAGACGAGTACATCAGACTTGGTGATATCCACATCACCGGCTTCAGGTACAATAATCTCCAGGAACTTCCGACCGACAGCCAGATCTCCCAAATCTCCAGATTTGTCTACAACGGATCCACCAGCACTCTTGCTTTCATCTGGCAGGAATGGCCCAGGGCGTACGTTGATCACCACACCCGTTGAAATATCACAATTCATATGAGTACTGACCTGGCCACCGAACTCCTGGCGAACCACTTTCAATGTTGAACCCTCAATGCCGTCAAAGTCAACCGCATCCGCTACAAAAGCAGAATCCATCT
Organism: bacterium; assembly: GCA_029940215.1. Taxonomy (GTDB): domain Bacteria; phylum SAR324; class SAR324; order XYD2-FULL-50-16; family XYD2-FULL-50-16; genus JAHJRI01. The sequence continues at coordinate 2,474 of JAOZRE010000454.1, forward strand.
TGATGGAAAGTCCAGGTCCGAGGTCCATTCCAAAGGTAGTATGGGGAATCAACACAATTGCATCAGAGGGCAGTACGCTGACAAGCGCTTTTCTGACAACTTCAGCATTGGGATAAGCCAGTGCTTCATTATCTATTTTATAGACTTCCTTGTATGAAGCAGCTGCTTCAGTACAAACAGCATCCACACCAGAACCGGTGACAACAGCAATAGCCTCACCACCCAGTTTTTTAGCGGCTGTTACCAGCTCCAGGGCTGTATCATCAAGCACGCCATCTTTATGTACGATATATGCGAAAATTTGTGCCATTATTGAAGCCCTCCTTTTGCCTTAAGTAGTTCAATCAGTTTTTCAATAATCTCGTCTGTGCTTCCTTCAAGCATTTCTGCACCTTCACCCAGTTCAGGCAGGAAGTAATCCTGTCGTGTAACCTTGGCAGCACCTTCACAAACAGCATCTGCACCCAATCCCAGATCAGAGGCACTCATGGTTGGAATTTCAACAGAAGCGACTTTCCGAATTCCACGAATACCAACATAACGAGGCTCGTTAATACCAGTTTGAATAGACAGAACACAGGGAAGTGTAATTTCATTCATTTCCTGGTCACCACCTTCGATCTCACGACCGACCTTAAGTCCATCACCAGCCACTTCAATCTTGTTCACCAGAGAAGCGTAGGGGACGTCCATCAGAGCTGCCAGCATACCACCAACCTGAGCTGCACCAGCATCCGCCTGGGCACCTGTCATGATCAAGTCATAATTACCCTTTTCGACCACTGACTTGAGAATCGTTGCAATCCCTTTTCCATCAGATCCTTCAAAGGCATCATCTGAAACCAGAATTCCTTTCTCGGCTCCCATAGCCATTTCTCTTCTCAGTACTTCTTCAGACTCTTCATCGCCGACGGCAACAACAGTCACAGATCCACCGTTTGCATCCACCATCTGGATGGCTTCTTCAACAGCATAGTTATCCCACTCGTTAACGGAGTAAACCAGATCGTCCGTTTCAATGTCGTTTCCGGCACTGTTCAGTTCAATCTCGTTTTCTTCATTGTCGGGGACTCTTTTAACACAAACCAAAATCTCCATATTTCTCCTCCAATGTTATTAATGCAAAACCTGTTTCACGGGCCAGCGGCCAC
>JAOZRE010000097.1 GCA_029940215.1 bacterium
CCGTCACCCAAGCAGGCATTAGCGGGTTTCAGTTCGTTGTCAATATTCATCATAACCGTCGCTGTAGGGGTAATCTCAGTTCCGGATGTCACATTCACACTGAGCAGTTCATACTTTTGCTCCCCGGAAGACCTAATTTGCATAATCAGGATTTCCAGGTCTTCGTCATAAACGACTTTTTTCTTATCAGCCAGCCGTTTAAAATCTTCAAATATCTGTTGCAATTCTTCCTTGGAAACTTCATATCCAAGTGTGTTGATCCGTTTCTTCAGCGCAGCCCGTCCCGAATGCTTTCCCAGTACCAGTTGATTCAGTGAAAGCCCGATGGATTCTGGCTTCATTATTTCATAAGTGAGGGCATCCTTGATTACACCTGCCTGGTGGATTCCAGCTTCATGAGCAAACGCATTGGCTCCGACAATAGCCTTATTGGGCTGCACCATTGATCCGGTCACCTTCGTCAACAGTCTGCTGGTGGGAAATATCTGTGTCGTATAGATGTTGGTGGACAAATCAAAATAGCTATTTCTGACCCGCAACGACATCACAACCTCTTCCAGAGCCGTATTGCCCGCCCTCTCACCGATACCGTTGATGGTACATTCAACCTGTCCGGCACCTGCTTCAACAGCAGCGAGTGAATTGGCAACAGCCAGCCCGAGATCATTGTGGCAGTGGACGGAAAACAGGACCCGATCAGCGTCGCTCACCTCGTTTTTCAGGCGCCTGATCAGGTCACCATACTCATAGGGTGTCGTGTAACCAACCGTGTCAGGGACATTCAGTATAGTCGCCCCGGCTTTGACAGCAGCAGAGAATATCTCGATCAGGAATTCGGGGTCCGAGCGGGTCGCATCTTCAGCACTAAATTCGACGCTATCCGTGTGTTTTCTTGCCTGCTCGATAGCGCGAATCGCCTTCTTGACGGCTGTTTTCCTATCAATGTCCAGTTTTTTCTTCAGGTGCAGGTCGCTGGTCGCGATAAAGGTATGGATCCCCCAATTCGGGGCTCCTTTCAGGGCCTTGATGCCCGCTTTGATATCAGCATCGTCCGTGCGGCACAGACTGACAATCATCGGGCCCTCCACCGAGTGACCGATCTGCTCTACAGAGTCAAAATCTCCGGGAGATGACGCAGGAAAGCCTGCTTCAATGGTATCAACACCCAGTTTAGCCAGCTGCCTGGCCATGATCAGTTTTTCAGTGGCGTTCATGCTGCAGCCGGGGGACTGTTCTCCGTCTCTCAGCGTCGTATCGAAAATCCTGACAATCTGACCCATATCTACTCCACTTTTCCGGTGTTTACTGGTTACGATTTTTGTAACTTATTACGACATACCCCCCTCAATGAGGCACATGCTGAATAGTTACCTATTTTTCAATATTGATGACTATATTGTATCAACTGCCTCAATATCCTGTCCCGCTTATTTTTCTGCTGATTCAACAGGATGACGAACGGTCGGTATCCATCAGCAGTTTTTATATATCCAGCGTAGTTATAAACCCCTGTCAAGGTTCCCGATTTAACCCATGCACCCTTTTTGTGATCCAACAGGTCTGCCCAGGGCCGGAACCGTTCCAAAACTGCCATCATGGTCCTGGCGCTCATCCGGTTTTTCCTGGATATCCCTGATGCCTCATTTATAATGGTCCGTTCGGTATCTTCGTTAAATTGCTGATTAAAATGCGCCTGAAAAACAGAACGGGCCTTGGAAATTGTTGCCGGATACCCTTTTTTTTCAGCGCCCGTCACCAGGAAAATCTGGTTGGCTATAAAGTTATTGGAATACTTGAGCAGCCCCCTGATAACTTCCTGCAGGGAAACACTGCTGTGGTGTTCAATAATAAGGGACCATCGGTCATCGATCACGGTCTGGCCAACATCTGATTGTTCAACGGTAATTCTGTGACCTTTCAAAATCTCCCCAAAAAGCTCACCGGCATATCGTTCGGCATAATCCCGCCTTGTGGATAGATTAAAACGATCCTGGGTACCAGGTTTCAGGCTGCGGCCCAGTATTCGGGCCAGCGGGGTTAACGGTGTAACCGATTCGGCTGAATAGATGGTTCCATCTTTTTTTCTGCCAAGAAAAAGGGTGTTAAAGTTAACGACCAGGGCCCCATTTATCGCATCGTAGGGATTCAAGCTGTTCGACCGGCCATTGATGTCTATCGAAGAGTCGAATGCGGTTTGATCCAGTTGAATCTGCTGAATCTTGTTGACTCCCAGCATTTTCAGCTTGTCTGCAATAGAGTGAATCTCCTCCGAAATCAGCTGGGGATCTCCCCATCCCTTGATGCCCAGATTCCCATCCGCATCCCGGTAAAAACCTGTCTTAAAGACAAACTGCTCACCCAGAATGTCCAATGCGGCCATCACGGTGTAAATCTTGATAATCGAGGCCGGAATCAGAATAGCGTCGGCATTGTAGGCCAGCAGGGTGTGACCGCTTTCATTATTCAGCATGACACTCCCCCGATCAACCCAGCGATGAAGCCGGTCCATGAGGGTCGAATCCGCAGCCGTCGCCTGATTAACAGAACAGGTCACCATCAGGACCAGGAACAACAGGGTCCGACACAGTGTCCGTCCTTGTTTAGCTGTCGATTCTGGGAAAAGAGATAAACCACACACAGCAGTTTTTGTTAAGGTTACAGCAAGCCGACCCCCTGAACATGAACAGGGAGTTTCCAGGCTAAAGGGTCTTGTAGTTCGGGGCTTCTTCCGTAATAAAAACATCGTGGACATGACTCTCCTGGAGGCCGGCCGATGAAATCTGGATGAACTCTGTGCCTTCCCGCAACTCCTTCAGGGAGGCGCTACCAGTGTAACCCATCCCGGAGCGCAGGCCCCCAACCATCTGATAAATGGTTTCATTCAACTTGCCCTTGTAAGGGACTCGACCTTCGATGCCTTCCGGTACCAGTTTGGAGACCTCTTCCTGGTCCTCCTGAAAATAACGATCCTTACTGCCCTCTTTCATGGCGCCAATGGATCCCATACCACGATACTGTTTGTAGCGGCGCCCCTGGTAGAGTATGACCTGCCCTGGACTTTCCGTCGTGCCTGCCAGCATACTGCCTAGCATAACCGAGGAAGCTCCGCCTGCGAGTGCCTTGACCACATCGCCTGAAAACTTGATTCCGCCATCTGCAATCACGGGAACCCCATGTTTCAATCCAACGGAGGTGCAGTTAAAAATAGCTGTCATCTGTGGTACACCAATTCCAGCTACAACCCGGGTTGTGCAGATGGAGCCGGGGCCGATGCCAACTTTGACAGCGTCAACGCCGGCTGCAATCAAATCCTCGGTTGCGGCAGCAGTCGCCACATTTCCTGCCATCAATTCGATCTCCGGATATCGAGATTTGAACGCCCGCACCGCATTGGTCACATTGTCTGAATGGCCATGTGCCGTATCGATCACAATAATATCAACATCAGCCGCCACCAGAGCGGCTGCCCGCTCTTCAAAGTCGGTGCTCGGGCCGACGGCCGCCCCAACGATCAACCGGCCCGAACTGTCCTTGCTGGCCAGCGGAAACTGCTTCTTTTTGTTGATATCCTTGATGGTCAAAAGGCCCGTCAGCTCATAGTTGTCATTAACCCTCAGCAGCTTTTCGATCCGATGTTGATGCAGCAGCTGTTTTGCTTCTTCCGGAGTGATCCCCTCAGAAACGGTCACCAGTTTGTCCCGTCCCTTGGTCATGACATTGGAAACCGGCTGGGTGAAGTTGGTCTCGAAACGGATGTCCCGGTTGGTAATGATCCCCACCAGCTGTTTTCCTTCTGTAACGGGCAACCCCGAGATATTAAACTGTTTCATGAGCGCAGTTGCCTGCTGAACCGTATCCTTCGGGCTGACTGTAATGGGATCCGTAATCATCCCACTTTCAGAACGCTTCACCAGACTGACCTGTCGAGCCTGCTCCGCTATCGGCATGTTCTTGTGGATAATGCCAACGGCACCCTCCTGCGCCATGCAGATGGCCAGACGAGCCTCAGTTACGGTATCCATGGCCGCACTGATGAAAGGGATATTCAAGCGGATATTTCGTGAAAGCTGGGTCGCGGTGTCTACTGCATTTGGTAGTATATTGGATTTCTGGGGAACCAGTAATAAATCATCAAATGTCAATCCCTGCCCTATTTGTCGGTCACTTTCCATAAATCCTCCTTTACAACTTAAAGTCATCCCTTGTAGACTTGCAGGGTTAGCTGGATCCCCCCTGCTCTCCTGCATGAAAAAAGTTCTTTTCCAGGACAGTCGCTGGAAAAAAGGTTAATTTCTCATGTTAACCATAAATCGAAATACCGTCAACTGATATGCCTCAGCCCAACCCCTCAGCTACATTTGAACAAACGCTCAATCAGGCGTTACAGGGACTATCCCGCAGCCAGTCGCGGGATATCACTCTATCCTCGCTTTCAGGGTCAGCCGGGGCCCTGTTAATATCCATGTTATCCAGTGATACCAAGCGCCCCATACTGGTAATCGCTGAATCCTATGAAGCCGCCGAGCGTATCAAGCTGGATTTCGACTTTTTTTCCGAGTCAGGGAAAGTTGCATTTTTCCCCCACTGGGACACCATTCCCTATGATAGTCAGTCTCCGGACAAGGATGTAGTGGCCATCCGTTTTCAAGCCCTTGACAGCATCCTTCTTCAGACGGCCATGGTGGTCATTACCACACCAAACGCCTTGATGCAGCGAATTTTACCACCTGACGTTCTCATCCGCAGCAGTTTCGACCTGAATGTATCGGATCGACTTGAGCGATCGGCATTTTTGTCCCGGCTGGTAGAGCTGGGATTTGTACGCGTGGACATGGTGGAGGAGAAGGGAGAATTTGCGGTTAGGGGTGCTATCATCGACCTGTTTCTGGTCACGGAGTCGGATCCGGTGCGGCTGGATTTTTTTGATGACGAATTGGAAACTATTAAGTTTTTCGACGTGGAGTCCCAGCGGTCCATCAACGACCAGCAGACCATTCGGATTGTTCCTGCCCGGGAGATTGTGTTTTCAGCAACAGAAGGAGATGCCATTCAGAGAAGGCTGATTCCCTACAAGGGCGAATCGGTCCCCCAGACCTATCAGCATATGGTGGAGCAGATTCAGAGCGGTCTCTCCTTCACGGGCATGGAGAATTTGCTCCCCCTGTTTTACGAAAAAACAGGTTTACTGCTGGACTATTTTCCAGAGCAACCGGACATTGTTTTCTTCGACAAAGGCAATGTGGCCAAGCGGTCGCAGAATTTTTTCAATGAGGTGATGTCAGAATATGAGTATTCCAGGCAGGAAGGGAACCCGACACCGGGGCCGGAAGCGCTCTTTTTGTCAGCGGAGCAGATGGCATCTGAATTACAGGCCTACCGCTGCATCGACATCCAGTCCCTGAACCTTGAGGATCAGAACGGGCAGTTTGAACTCTCCACGGTTGACAACTCCGCCCTGCAATCCCTGTCCGTATCTCCCGAAAAGGCAGAGCAGGGGATGACCGCTTGCATCATTCGGCAGCTGAAAGAGTGGAATCTCGCCGGGGCAAAGGTTGCCATCGCAATTGGTTCCCAATCCAAGGCCGACCGGGTCAGGCAAATGCTGGAAGAGATCGACCTCACGGTTCCGGTTGTTGATGGAAACGCTCCACATGAACGACGGGGATTTTTAACAACGTCGCACTCCACGGAGGAACACTCTTTCTGTATTCTCCCTTATGCCATCAGCAGAGGGTTTCGCTGGTTGGACAAAGAGGGGCGCACACGCGTCGCCCTGGTATCCGATGAGGAGATCTTCGGCAGCCGACAAAAGCAGCGGCAGATTCGCAAACCCGGTGTACAGCGGTTTTTTTCATCACTGGGCGACCTGAATGTTGGAGACCATGTCGTACATGTGGAGTATGGAATCGGACGCTATGAAGGGCTGAAGAAAATCAATGCTGGCCAGAGTGAGGCCGATTACCTCGTGATCGTATACCTTGGCGGAGACAAGGTGTACGTCCCAGTTGACAAATTCCACCTGGTTCAGAAATATGCAGGAGGTGAGAGCAGCGGCGCAAGGCTGAATAAACTGGGCGGAAAAACCTGGAACCGGACCAAATCCAAAATCATCTCTGAAATTGATGATATGGCCGAGGAGCTGGTCCGGATCAATGCCGTACGTCAGGCCAGAAAGGGTGTAGCCTTTTCTCCGGACGGGGCCTTGATGAATGATTTTACGCTGAGCTTCCCTTTCCAGGAGACCGAAGACCAGGAAAGAGCCATTCGGGACGTCATTCAGGATATGGAGCTTCAGAAACCGATGGACCGTCTGGTATGCGGAGATGTTGGATTCGGCAAGACCGAAGTAGCCCTGCGTGCAGCATACAAAGCCGTCATCGACGGATATCAGGTGGGAATTCTTGTCCCGACAACGATCCTGGCCCAACAGCACTACGACTCCTTCGTCAAGCGTTTCGAAAACACCCCCGTCAGGGTCGGGATGTTGAGTCGCTTCCGATCACCCAAACAGTTAAAGGTTGTCCTGAAAGAGCTCAGCGAAGGTAGTCTGGACATTGTGATCGGAACCCATCGCCTGCTTTCAAAGGATGTGATTTTCAAACAATTAGGACTGCTGGTAATCGATGAAGAGCAGCGGTTTGGGGTCAAGCACAAGGAGACCGTCAAAAAGATGAGGACAACGGTGGACACCCTGACCCTGAGCGCCACCCCCATTCCGAGAACCCTTCACATGTCACTGGTGGGTATTCGGGATATCTCAGTCATCAACACCCCTCCCATGGACCGGCGAGCCATACGGACCCGATTGTTAAAGTTCAACGATTATGTTATTCAGGAAGCAGTCAACCGGGAAATCCGCCGGAAGGGACAGGTGTTCGTCATCCACAACCGTGTGGATTCCATTTACGAAGTCGGGCAGTACCTGGCTCGAATTCTGCCAAACGTCAGAATTGCCATTGCCCACGGTCAGATGCCGGAAAAAAACCTGGAACAGGTGATGCTGGACTTCATCAAGGGAGAGTACGACATTTTGCTGTCCACAACCATCGTCGAGTCCGGGCTCGATATACCAAATGTCAACACCATCGTAATCAACAATGCCCATCAATTCGGACTTTCCCAGTTATATCAGCTGAGAGGCCGGGTAGGGCGCAGCAATGTGCAGGCGTATTCGTATCTGATGACGCCACGCGAAAAAATCCTGTCGGAAACAGCGCGAAAACGCCTGGCCATTCTGCAGGAGCTGAATCACCTGGGTGCCGGTTTTAAAATCGCCAATTATGACTTGGAACTAAGGGGCGCAGGCAATGTGCTGGGGTCCCAGCAGTCCGGACACATTGCAGCAGTCGGTTTTGAGCTGTATACATCGATGATCGAGGACGCTGTCGCCAGGATTCGAGAAGGAGATCAGAACCGGAAACCAGTTGAGGAAATCAAGCTCAACCTGGCCATAGAGGCCGGACTGCCGGACAGTTATATCGACAGCATGAACCAGCGCCTGGACGCTTACAAACAGATTGCCACCTGTGAAAACGAAGCTGCCCTGTGGGAGGTACGTGCCTCCCTCGAGGACCGCTTCGGCAGAATGCCGCAGGAAGCCATCAACCTGTTTTACTCCATGCAGATCAAGCTGCTGGCGATGGGACTGTTCATGCTTCAGCTGAATCAAACGCACACCACCATCGAAATGGTATTTTCGAGCGAGTTTCAACCGGACCCGGTTTCCATTTTGAATTTTATGAAAAACAAACAATACCAGCCGCAGCTTCTCCCTGATAATATCATCAGGGTCAATCTTCCCCAGGCGGGAACAGATCAGATCCTCGGCTTTCTACAAACGTTCCGGAAAGAGCTTTCTTTCACTGAACCGTCTGAAACATCGGAAGTTTCCAATGCGTGAGCTGAATATGCACCTTCACCGCCGGTTTTTATCCCAGCTGGTAGCCGCTCTGATAATCTGCATTCTTCTGTTGAGTGGATGCGATCAGGATATTGAAAAAAGATCTTCCATCATCCCTGAAGAGGAGACCATTGTTGTCGTCAACAATAAGCGGATCTCCCTGGCCCAGTTTCAAAGGCGACTCAGTCTTTTCCTAAAGAAATACGGGCAGCTGATGATCACAGACGAAAAGCAGCTGGCCAAAATAAAGGATATCGTCATCAACCGAATGATTGATGAGGAACTAATTGCGCAGGAAGCTTCACGAAAAGGGATCAAAGCCTCCAACGAAGAGGTGGAAGCTGAAATTGCCGATACCCTGGCAAATTTTGGCAAGCGTGATACGGGTTATGGGGAGGTAAAGCCGGTTAAAGAACTGGATCGAACCGACCTCACCCAGGCCGAGTGGAAACATGGCCTGGAAAGGCTCATCATCCAGAAAAAACTGGTGCAGCAGGAGGTCATCGATAAAGTTCCCATTACAAAACGCGAAATCACGTCCTATTATGAAACACACCGACGCGAATTCACCAGGCCCAGGGCTTATCGGGTCAGAAATATCACACTGTCCACCTATGCGGAAGCGGTGGCCATCCGCTTGAAGATTCTGCGGGGAAAGAACTTTAAATTCCTCGTGCGTGAGCACTCAATTTCGCCGGACAAAGCAACAGATGGAGACCTCGGCTATATCGAACGCGGCGATCTGCCGCTGGAAATGGAAAGTGAAGTCTTCAGATCCTCCTTTAAATCCAGCAGGAAAGACATCAGCGCCATCGTTCGTTCCCAGGACGGTTTCCATATTTTCAAGCGTGAACGCTACCGCCGTAAAAGGAGACTGAGCCTTAAAGAAGCCCGCCCGGATATCAAGAAAATCCTTGTTGCCCAGAAGCAGGATGTAGCCTATCAACGGTGGTTGGAGAAATTGAAAAAAAATGCTAAAATCTCAATAGATCAGGCCATGCTGGTCAGCGAAGAGGGCTTTTGATAGCAGTACCAGACCTGAACTTTATTTGGAGTAGAGCTTGAATATAGTATTAATCGGCTTCATGGGATGCGGGAAGACAACCATCGGCAGGAAACTAGCTGTACGCTTGGGATATCGTTTTGTTGATACCGACTACCAGATAGAAAAGGAGCAGAACGCCCGGGTCAAAGTGATTTTTGAAACCCATGGTGAAACACACTTCAGGGCTCTTGAAACCGATCTGCTTAACCGCCTTACAAAGCTTAACAATACGGTGATTGCCACTGGCGGGGGTATCTTGACAACCCCCGGCAACTTGGAGATCATCCGCGATATCGGGATCAGCATCTACCTCAAAGCCTGCGTTGAAGATATCTTCGAGCGCATTTCTCGAAACACCAAACGCCCCATGCTGCAAACCGAAAACCCCATGCAAACCGTCGTCACCCTCCTGGAAAAACGGCAGTGCTACTACGAACTGGCAGATCATACCGTCAATACAGCCGCCCTCAAAATGGGACACATCGTCTCCCAGATCATCAGAGAGCTGTAAAATCCACGCGGTTTGACATTAAAACAGGTTTGGGTTCCAATCCAGGAAAATAACAGAAACCCCTTAATATGTGAGGAGTATCGATGCCACTGGCAGACCTGAAAAAAAAGATTCTGGAAGTATTCCCGAACGCGGAAATCGCGCGGACTTTTTTGATGAAACAGAATATCCGACTGGAAGAGGAGTATGGGTTCATTCCTGAGAATACCCACTTTGCAGAGGGAGGATGCTCAGATGAGATCAATGAGTATGAGTACCTGATGATGGAGCAGTACTGGGGAGAGCGCTTCAAGTTTGGTGGGCTGGCAGGTTACTGTCATGCCGGGAAGACAGGCCTTGAGGCAGTCTCTCACCATGTGCCTGAAATAGCCGGAAAAAAGAATCTTCTGTTTTTGACAGGTGCCCATATTGGCTTTCAGGATGGACAGTGGGGAAAGCTGACACGCCAGGGGCAACCGGAAGCAACATCTTCCTGTGGTTCACTTGCCACAGTCTTACAGGCGGATTTCGAGAAAGTTCTCACTAGCCAGAACAATCCCTTGGACCAGCAGCAGCAAATGGTTGAACGGATTATGATCCCCTATATCCAGAAATGCCTGGATGAAGGGGAGATTCCCAACCTTCTGGATGCGACAAAACATATGATGCAAAGGATTGATGCAGACCTGCTGACAATGATCACTGATTTGATCACCCGATTCGATGGTCAGGTTGCAATGATAACAGGAATTACCATTAATACGGATTTGGGAAATTTCTTCAGCCCTTCAACAGTTAAGATCCTGCTGAGATAGACTCTGTCTGTTGCTATTTTTTATTTTTAATCTTATCTAATAGCGACCCCTTTGACGCTTTGGCTTTTCTTGTCCCGCTGAGAAGTGAGCTGCCTTGCTTTTTTCTGTCCTGAATAGAATTCAGCAGCGTTGATTTTTGCTTCTCTTTGCGTTTGTCGAGTTGCTCAGCCAATGAGGTGGGCATGGGGTCAGATTCTGTTTTTTGGTCCGGAGAAATAGCAGGCAACGGTTCTGGATCTTTTGGTTTGGGAATGGGAGGCGCTACTTTTTCTATTTTGGCGGCGGGTTTTGTCCGTTTTGTATCATATACAGTCTTGCGTCTCACAGGAGCAGGTGGTTTCGGCCTTTTTACCGGCATTTTTTGCTTTGATACAGAATCCTGCCTTTTTATTGATTGATCACTTTTCAGTGTGTAATACATGCCCCTCAGATATTGCTGGCTGACGAAATCAGGTGCGACGGCCAACAGGTTCTCGGAACCTCCCACAATCAAAGATCCACCCGGAGCGGTCACCCGTGCTATCTTTTTAAACAGGTTCATTTTGTCGTGATTTTGAAAATAGATGGCAACATTGCGGCAGAACACAATATCAAATGGCCCCATAGCAGCTGGAAAAGGCTGCATCAGGTTCATTTTTTCAAATTTTGCCAGAGAACGGACCTCATCCTTTATACGCCATCCCTTTCCCGATGGCGAAAAATATTTATGACGTTTTTTGGGCTCTAAACCCCGCTCAATTTCGAATCGATTATATTTTCCATAACTGGCCTGGGCAACGGCATCACCCGAAATGTCCGTACCAAGAATCGAGATCTCAAAAGATCCCATACCTGCCAGCATTTCAAGCAGGGTAATCGCAATACTGTACACCTCCTGTCCTGTTGAACAGGCCGCGCTCCAAACTTTTATCGAAACGGGTCTCGACGGATTTTTTTTCCGACGCAGGTCAATCAGGTCGGGGATAATTTTATTACGAAGCAGATCAAAAGGAACATTGTCCCTGAAAAAAAAAGTCTCATTGGTAGAGATCGCATCAATCAGGCTTTTTTCCATTTTTTTTGTTGAATCGGCCTTGATTTGATTCAGGAATGTAATGTAGGACGTGGCTCCAAAATCATCCATCATACTTTTCAGGCGGGCTTCCAACAGATAGCCCTTACTCTTGTCAAGATAAATACCCGAAATATTAAGAATATATTTTGAAAAAGCAGCGATTTCTTCAGCAGAGATGCTTTGCATTGATTTGTCGTTTACAGGGTTTTGGTAATTTCGCCGGCGATGCTTTCCAGCGGGGCGATAATATCAACCAGTTCCGATTCAATCACCGCTTTGGGCATACCATAAACCACACAGCTTTGCGCTTCCTGGGCGATGGATACCGAACCGCTGGCCCTGGTGATCGTCATACCCAGCTTACCGTCAACTCCCATACCGGTCATAATTACACAAGTGGACTTGGAGCCATATTCCCTTGCGACCGAGCGGAATAGATAATCGACAGATGGCTTACAGTTGTTTTCAGGGGGTGCATCTTCAGATATCCTGATTATTTTTTTCATACCGATACCGGACGCCACCATCATCTGGGTGCCTCCTGGAGCGATGTAGACCGTATTCGGTAGTACCTCTTCACCATTTGTGGCTTCCTTAATCGTCAAAGCGCTTTTCTGGTCGAGGCTTTTGGCCAGTGAAGCTGTGAACACAGGAGGCATATGCTGTACTAAAAGAATCGGTACCCCGATATTTCCGGGTAGTTTTGGTATCATTTTAGCCAGAGCATTCGGACCTCCTGTAGATATGCCAATAGCCACCACATGTGATTTTTCAGTTCGCTTAAAGGGTTTTACAGCCGGTCGGCCGGTCGACACAGGAGGTCTGATTGCTGTCGTTTTTTTTATTCTGGAATCCACCTGCGAGGATCCTTTATAGGATTGTAGAATCCTGTCCAGGTTTTTCTTGATCTGCTGTTTGTTCAGCTCCGCTGAAGCTTCATCCGGTTTAGCGATGAAGTCAAAAGCACCCAGTTGCAGGGCCTGCATCGTTGCTTCACTGCTTCTCTGGGTTTTGGAACTCAACATGATGGTGTCAACCTTGAGTTCCTGCTTATTAATTTCTTCAAGAAGCTGTAACCCGTTCATTATCGGCATTTCGACGTCCAGGGTGATGAGATCCGGCTTCAAACTGCGGATGCGAGAGAGGGCGATTTCCCCATTGTTGGCTGTGCCCACAACCTCAACATCAGGCAATTCATTCAGAATATCGCTGACGATTTTGCGATAGAAAATAGTGTCATCAACCACCAGGACTTTTATTTTCATGAATTAGTCTCTTATTATTTAAATAGTTTCTAGTTAGATTCTGATCTGACTAATTTCCTTCAGTGCGTCTTAAGCTTTCATCATCCAGCACAGTCTCGATATTAAGCAGAGCCATCAATTCATTATCGCTGGTATGCAGAATCCCTTCAAAGAACTTGCCCTGTGCTCCTTTAATGTTGGCAGGGGAACTGGTAATTTTTTGTTGAGGAACTGTGATAACTTCTGTCACTTTATCAACCAGCAGACCGATATGTTCACCCTGTGAACGTGTAATCACCACCCGGCTTTTTGGATTAATGACAGAGGGGAGCAAGCCGATCTTCATACTCAGGTTGATAATCGTCACAATCTGCCCCCTCAGGTTCATAATCCCCATCACATATTCAGGCGACAACGGGACTTTGGTAACATTCAGATAATCGTTGATTTCCTGGACCTGTTTTATATTGATACCACAGAGGGTTTCACCCAGATAAAATGAAGAAAACTGAAGCAGTTCTTCCGGATCAGTCTTTTCAGCAGTTTGAGCTTGTGCCATGTTATTTCCTTTCATTAAATAGATTACGAATAAATAACTCCGCCTGAAGGTAGAATTGTCAGCAGGCTCTACAGCGGCTTTTAAACATTAAACTGTTCGATCTTCTCTTTCAGTTGGACAGCCATTTTGCTTAATTCCTGCGCGCTCTGATTCAGCTGGGCGTTGGAATTACTCATTTCATTGGCGGATTCGTTGACATCCGATATTTCACTAGCCACTTGACCGGCCGCTTCCGAGGTTTGAGACACATTTTGATTTATCTCTTTCAATCCCAGGGAGGCCTGGTTGATATTTTCGGTGATCTCCTGGGTGGCGCTTCTCTGCTGGGTCATGGTCTCCCTGACTGACATGACAATTTCGTTAATTGACTTGATGT
>JAOZRE010000455.1:0-1920 GCA_029940215.1 bacterium
CCCAATAACTATGTTCATCGTGACAGGAATCGTCATTATTGTTGCTTTGATTACGCAATTTCAGAAACGACGTCTGGAAAGCCAGGAAATCATTGCTGCTATTGAAAAGGGAGTTGAAGTAAAATTTCCAGAGAAAAAGCGAAATCGACTTTTCCCTGGTCTTGTGTGGACCTTATTGGGACTTGTTATGACTGTAGCTATGGCTCTAGCAATACCAGATGATGCACCTGGTAGTATGTGGGTTTGGGGTCTTATTCCAGTTGCTGTTGGAGTAGCATATCTCATTGTTTATTGGATGGAAAGCAAGGAAGTTGACTCCGGAGAGAACTAATCATTTTCGAGAATATTCCGTTTTCAGAATGATAGAAAAAAGGTGGGCTTGCTCACCTTTTTTTATTGCTGTAGATCAGGTATTTATCGCTGAAATGGTGATGGTTATCTGCTAATTCACTTGGTTTCTCGAAATCCCCCTCCTCTGGCTTGACTTTCAATTACATTAGGCGCCATGCAAACAAGACTGCTTAATAAAATCAGAACATTATATAAGAGACCCTGGCTTCAACACCTGACGTTTTGGATTGCTCTTGTCATTCTATTTACCTCATTTAGAACTGTCCGCAATGTTGACATCATATTATCCTGGAAAACTGTACTTTTCGAACTGATTCCCTTTAGTGGAGTGGCCACTGCAGTCTATCTTAATCTTAAGATCTTGTTACCCAAATATCTCAGTGCCAAACGTTACATCATCTATATTATTTCATTGCATGGAATCACCCTGTTTAATGCATTAGTGGTTTACTTGATATTTAGCATATTTGGTCCCTTTGTTGAAGACTTTATTCATGGTCCCCATCCCAATCGTTGGATGTTCTTCCCAGCATACATGACCATGCAGATGATCTTTATCAGCCTTACTTCCTTTTTCCACTTTGTCAGAGAAAACAATCGACTTGCTGAAATCGCTCTAACGGTTACTGAGATTGAGAGTAATCGTCTTAAGGCCGAATTGAATTCACTGAAAGCCCAGATTAACCCTCATTTTTTATTCAACACCCTCAACAATATCTATTCCTATAGCCTATTTAAATCAGAGAAAACACCAGAGATGATTCTCAAACTTTCGGGTCTGATGAACTATATCATCTATGAGTGCCAGGATGATCAAGTTGATCTGAATAAAGAAATAGATTTTATCCATAATTACATGGAGTTGGAAAAGATGCGGGTTGAAGAAACGCTTGAAATAAAATCACAAATTCAGGATAGCCAGACAGATTTCCAGATTGCTCCACTCTTATTTGTACCCTTTTTAGAGAATGCCTTTAAGCATGGTGCGAATATTCAGAGTCAACAACCCTATATTCGACTTCAAATGGATGTGAGTGAATCGGGTCACCTTCATTTTGAATGTGAAAACCTGAAAGACGATGATGAACTTACCGAACTGTCGGAGAAAACCGGAGGGATTGGGTTAGAAAATGTTCAAAAACGGCTTGAGCTTCTCTATCCGGAGAACCATAAGCTCAATATTGACCGAGAAACCAATCGATTCCTGGTAAAACTGGATATCCAGCTGAAGGATAAATAAATGAAAGTTACGTCCAAAAAGTTGATTCGCTGTTTGATTATTGATGATGAAGCCCCAGCTCGGCGGGTTGTCGCAAAATATCTCACGGACCTATCTGGATACGAGATTGTTGCGGAATGCAAGAATGCTTTCGAAGCCTTGGAAGCTCTGAAAGAATTTGAACCTGAATTGATCTTTCTGGACATCAATATGCCCAAATTAAGTGGCTTGAAAATGCTAGAGGCTTTAAAAGACCCACCTCTAGTGATTATTACAACTGCCTATCGGGAATATGCGCTTGAAGGTTATGAGCTTGGCGCAGGGGACATGTGGAAACATTCTCTTGCTGT
>JAOZRE010000455.1:1930-3617 GCA_029940215.1 bacterium
TGCCCTAAATAAAGTTAAAGAACGACTTATCTCAAAAGCTGAGGATGGAGACACTGTTAATCTTGGCAGTCAAGGTGACTCAGGTTTTATCTTTCTCAAGCATGAGGGTGAAGTGATTCGCATTGATGTGAAGGAAATTGACTATGTGGAGGCTGTTGGAGATTATGTCCAGGTTGTAACCGCCTTTAACAAGTATTTAAGTTACCAATCCATGAAAAAGACAATGATCCTCTTGGAGGAAAGTCACTTTTATAGAGTTCACAAATCTTTTATTGTCAATTTACGCAAAGTCAATTCGATCAGCGGGAATATGATTTTTCTAAGAAAAAAGTCGATCCCAGTCGGTGGAAATTTCCGCGCAGGTTTTATGAAGATTATCAAGTCACACATGGCTTAAATGACATTTTATCGAATAGCGGAACTGATTTTATGAAGAAGAAGCTTCAAGGCCTTATAACTACATTCCTGATGGTCGTCATGTTGGGGCAGGTATTTGGGCAATCCAACCATGGACGAATGAACGGTTTTCTGCGTGATGCAGAGACTGGTGAACCGCTACTCTATGCCAATGTAAGTTTAAAAAACACCGGTATTGGTGCGGCCACAGATAACTCTGGTTACTACATTATAACTAATATCCCACCAGGAAATTACACTCTCCAGATCATGATGATGGGCTATGATCGTACAGAGAAAGAGATAACTGTAATCGGTGGTCTGGAAGAACGCCATGATTTCGAGATTAAGCCAGCTTCCATTGAGGGAGAGGAGGTCATTGTAACGGGTGATCGCCAGCGTTTTGAAAAAGAGATCGAGGTCAGTGCCGTTAAGCTTTCTATGCGGGATGTAAAGACTATGCCAGCTTTTGTTGAAGCTGATATTTTTAGAACGTTGCAGCTCCTCCCCGGTGTTCAATCTTCAAGTGACTTTTCGTCAGCTCTAGTAGTTCGTGGAGGCAGTCCTGACGAAAATTTAATTATGCTAGATGGCATCGAGATTTATAACCCCTTCCATCTGGGAGGCGTGTTTTCTACCTTTAATGCAGATGCTATAGCTGATGCTGAATTTTTAGCTGGAGGTTTTCCGGCATATTATGGTAACCGAATTTCTTCAGTTTTAAGTATTACCGGGCGTGAAGGAGATTCAAAAAATAACAAATTGTTTAATGGTCGTAAACTTGGTGAATACTTTGATGTTAGTCAGGTCAGGGGTGAAGTAAATTTACTGAGTTCAAAACTTTTGGCAGAGGGTCCGCTATATAAAGGTTCCTGGATGTTGTCTGGTAGGCGGACTTATTTTGACCAGTTAGCCAGGGTGTACTACTGGTACAAAGATGAACCCATGGAATGGAAGTATTATTTTTATGATGTCCAGGGCAAGATCATCCAGAATATCAACCCGACCAATCGCCTTTCATTCTCTCACTATACCGGGCAAGATCGCATATTTTTCGAAGTGGGTCGCTCTGACACTGAAGTAAATTTTAATTGGGACTGGGGCAACACAACCAATAGTGCAGAGTGGCGCTGGGTTCCCAACTCCAGATTTGTCTCCACCCTCTCTTTTGCTAATACTGTCTATGAGTTTGATGTAGATATGGAACTGATAGCCACTGATACTTCCGGGCAGGCAGCATCGACTAGCTTTATTGTGTTTAACAAAATCGATGATTGGACTCTCAAAGAAA
>JAOZRE010000456.1 GCA_029940215.1 bacterium
GATATGCTTTTTTAAAAGCTTTTGAATCGTATTATGTCTTTTTTCCGCATTCATACAGCTAACCTTGGCTATTCCTGAATCGGCTGAGCCGATTGTCAAAACGTTCGACGATCTCCATGATTCCTCCCGGGGAAAACAGGATGAAGAGGCAGATCAGGCCTCCCATAATCGTTAATCGCACAATACCGAACATGCGCAGCCACTCCCCACCAAAAACGAACAGTGCGGCTCCCAGGACACCTCCTGGGAAACGGCCCATGCCACCGACCACCATCATGGCAATGGCCATCAGAAAAGTACTGATGTAGAGCAGGTCCGGAGAGGCGACACCGGTATAGTGAACATATAACCCACCCGCAATTCCGGTCATAAAAGAGCTAATGGCGAACACCTTCAGTTTTTCCTGGTACTCATTCACACCCAGCGCAGCTGCCATTTCGTGGGAATCCCGCAGGGCCATAAACGCAAGGCCGCTTTTTGACCGGATGATCCAGTAAACAACGGCCAACAGAACCAGGAAGCAGATGAAATTGATGTAATAGGATTGCAGCGGCGTTATCCCTTCAAAAAGGGGTGGTATTTCAGGAAGCCCCATGGAGCCGCCGGTGGTATGTCGTGTGATTTTCAGGATATCCGGCAGTGTATTGGCAAATATCATGGAGAGAAGGGCAATATAAATCCCCCGCAACCGAAGCGACGGCAGGCCGATAAACAGGGTTGCCACCAGCATTGTTATCAAGCCGCCCAGCAGGATGCAGATCCAGATCGGAATCCCGGTATGAAGCGACAACAACGCCGAGGTGTAGCAACCAATCACAAGAAAGGCAACATTGGCCATGGACCATATACCGGCATACCCCATGATCAGATTCCAGTTGGAAACCACGACCGACCAGATAAAAAAAACACTAAACAGATGGATGATATAGGGAGAACTTGTAAAAACAGGCAGCACCACAATCATGACAAGCCCTGCCAGAACCGTCAGCATCTTCCAGTTCAATCTATTCTGCATTGATCAGTCTCCACTCCTGCAATATTTAATATGACGCACTCTTCCTGCCGAAGAGTCCTTCGGGCTTTATCAAGAGAACAAAAAGAAAAATAACAAACCAGGCCGGCCAGACCCAGGGTTGGCTCCCGTATAAGGTAATCAATGACTCTATCAGGCCCATGATCAGGCCCGCGTAAATAGCGCCGCTGATGGTGCCCAGGCCGCCAAAAACGACGATGATAAACCCTTTGAACATCCAGTCCCATCCGATCTGCGGTGTCAGGTAATACTTGGTCGCCAGCAGGATTCCTGCCAGTCCGGTTACTGCAGCTGCCAGGCCGAATGCCAGGCTCAGGGTCCGGTTTGAATTGATACCGACGACCTTGGCTCCGTCAATATCCTGGGCGACTGCCCGAATGGATTTACCCAGCCAGGTGCGGCTGAAAAAAAGGTTCAACCCCAGCACAAAAATCACCACAAATGCCATCAACATCGCGTCGTGGTGATTGATACGGATATATCCAAATTCGAATGCGTCCGTAAATAAAATGGGAATCTCTTTCACGCGCGGGCCGAATATTTGCAGAATCAGGTTTTCCATTAGAATCCCCAGTCCCAGGAGAAAGATAACGCTGGAAATCTCCCAGTTGGGCTTTTTAACCAGAAATGAAATGGCGAAGCGATAGAGAACCAGTCCGAAGATGAACATTACCACACAGCTGAGAATCACTGACAAGATCAAGCCCAGCCCGGCACTGGAGAGAAACATAAATGCCAGGTAACCACCCAGGATCGACATGCCGCCATGGCAGAAATTAAAAATCCGGACAACACCTTGGATAATAGTCAGTCCCAACGCCATGATGGCGTACAAGGACCCCAGCATGAGACCGCTGATTATTGCGTTACCCAGGTCAATAAAAAAATATTCTGACATGAAAGATACTCCGTTTTCGCCGTCACCAAATAATAGAACTGTATTAATTCACCAAAACTCAGCTCCTTTAGCGGAATTAAAAATAGGCCTTTTCAATCCTGGCCTTGTCAATCTCACCCGTCTTTTTTTCGAGCACAATACGGCCTTTGCTGAGCAGGTAGATTCGATTAGCCAGTTTTAATGGATAATCCACCTCCTGCTCGACAACCAGAATACTGGTTCTGGCAGTGTTGCGAATCTGTTCAATCGCTTTAAATACCATTTTTTTAAGCAGTGGGGAAAGTCCAATGGAGGGCTCATCGATCATCAACAGTGATGCCTGGCTCATCATTCCACGACCAATCGCCAACATCCGTGCTTCTCCACCACTCAGGGTCAGCGCCGGCTGGGACTGCCGCTCTTCAAGTTTTGGAAACAGTGAAAATACGAATTGGAGGCTGCGGTCAATATTCTTTCGTGCCCGCCGGTTGAAAGCACCCAACAGTAAGTTTTCCCGGACGCTCATATCCAGAAACAAATTCTTGTCCTCAGGGATGTACACCAGCCCCCTCTCAACCCTCTGTTCAACCGTGTGACGGGTCACATCTTCTCCCAGAAAACGAATCGATCCGCCGCCAATAGGATGAAGGCCGCAGATGGATTTCAAGAGGGTGGATTTTCCATGGCCATTGGGTCCGAACAGTGCCACGACGTCCCTTTCCATCACGTTCAGCGATACCTCACGGATGACTTGAAGATCGCCGTAGTAACCATCCAGTTTGTTTACCTCCAGAATCGGTTGTTCCGTCATTGACTACTCCTCTCGCTTGGTTCTTCTTTTCCCAGGTATACGCTGACGACCTCCTCACTCTCCCTGACACGTTCCGGGTCTCCCATATAGATTACCTGTCCGTTATGCAGGATCATCATCCGGTCGGAGATTTCGATCAGCATATCCAGCAGGTGCTCGATGATCACAACCGTCATCCCCATTTCACGATTGATTTTTCGGATCAGGTCCATAAACGAGTGGATCTCTGAAATGGAAAGTCCAGCCAGGGGCTCGTCCAGCATGATCACACGGCAGTTGGTACAGATAACGGCCCCTAACATCACCATTTTTGTGGCATAGATATCCAGGTTGGTTGCCGGCTGGTCACTGTATGACTGTAAATCCAAAAATGCCAGGGTTTCTTCTATCTTTTCGTCAAGGGCATTTGGGCCGCCAGGCCCGTGGCCGAAAACAGCCCCCACCCGAAGGTTTTCCCGCACGGTCATGGTTGAAAAGGTCTGTGGAATCTGGAAGGTTCGTCCAAGCCCAAGATGGCAAATCTGATGGGCTTTCAGCCTGGTAATGTCATGGCCGTCAAAAATAATGCTTCCGTCAGACGGTTGATGGACACCGGCGATAACATTGAAAAGTGTCGATTTCCCAGCGCCGTTTGGGCCAGCAACCCCGAAAATCTCACCTTTTTCCACTTCCAGGTCGACCCCTGACAGAGCGGTCAGACCATCAAAATTTTTGGACAGACGTTTGGTTTGAAGAATCATTGCCAGGTGTTACCATTATAAACACATTACCAGAGAGGTACAGGGGCCGGAGCTGCTCAGCTGCTGCTGATATCTCTGACAGCCCCTGTTCAAAAAAGTAAGGGATCGTACAAAAATAACTTGGCATAAACTGTCCGCAAAAGTCCCATAAAGAC
>JAOZRE010000457.1 GCA_029940215.1 bacterium
ATTTCAAGAAGAATTACAACCTGCCTGAAAACCATTTCGATACCTGTATCCACTGTCGTAAATAGGCATAATTCCGGAATCAGTACCGCAGAACCGATGCTGATTCCGGATCGTCCCCCCACCCCACCCGTCATCATAGATTCTCAGTGATGCCTGGATCGATATCCTCTTGAGAGCCACTATCGTTATATCCTATCTGTTTCAAGCTGTCTGAAGAGAAGTGACATGCGATGATCTCATTGTCTGTCAGCTGCCTGATAGCCTTCGGGCCTTTACCCTTGACAAAGTCGGTCGTCTTCACTACTGTTTTGTTCAGTAATTGAATTAGATTCAGAATAAAATTATTGTTCAATTTCCCTGAATTAGCGATGCAAAGTGGTGACTTCTTGACAGACTTAAAAAAAGTTATGAATACTAACCTGGTAGTTACCCTTTTTGTATGAACGCCGAATAGCCGTGCGTATTGTAAGAATCCATTTGATAAGCAAATAAATTTATGGTGAGAATATTTAGGTAAAAAGTAAGTATTATTCACTCATACGTTTTTCCACGATACAGGTGTTGCAAGTTGTGACCACCTGGCATTTTAGGAGATCAGAGCGATGGGAACATGGATGGATGGTTACCTGGCCAAGATGGAGAAAAACCGCCAGGAATGTATAAACAGCGGAGGCGAAGAGCGGGTCAATATCCAGAAAGATCTTGGAAAGCTCTCAGCCCGTGAACGGATTGACCGCCTATTGGATCCGGGCAGTTTCGATGAATTGGGCTCTCTGGTTCGGGACACCCGACCCCCATTGGATGGCCAGATTCGCCTTTCACCAGCTGAAGGGGTTGTTATGGGCTATGGTGAGGTGGATGGTCGCTCGGTAATGGTTTTTTCCATGGACTTTACGGTAATGTCCGGTTCTCTCGGGGATCAGGCTGCCTGGAAGATTGCGGAACTGGTGGAGATGGCGGGGCAGCGTCGTATACCGATTATCGGCATAATGGATTCTGCTGGAGAACGGCTGGGTATCAAGGACGGCCATACGGGGTTGAATGGTCTCTCCCGGTTGATTCAAAACTACTGTCTGTTTTCGGGTATCGTGCCCCGGATTATGATGCTGCTGGGACCCTGTACTGGGACGGTAGCCTCTCTGCCGGTCCTTGCTGACTTTCTGATTATGAATGAAGAGAGCGGCTTTTTATGGCTTGGAGGAGACATAAAGAGCGAGGAAGCAGGCCGGGCCGAATTCCACATGGAAAAATCGGGGCAGGTTGATATTGTTGCCGAAGATGATGCCGATGCCATTGAAAAAACGAAAGAGCTGCTGAACTTCCTGCCTCAAAACTGCTGGGATAAACCGGCTCCAGTGGATACCGGAGATGATCCCGGCAGACGAGAGGAGAGTCTACTGGATGTGATGCCGGAAAATCCGAAGTTCACCTATGACATTCATGAGATCATCGAAAAGATAGTCGATAACGGTGAGTTCTTTGAGTTGCAGGAGGAGTATGCCACTCACCTGGTGACCGGTTTCTGTCGTATGGACGGAGAAGTGGTCGGTATTATTGCGAACAATCCGGACGAATTAAGCGGTATTTTTGAGATTGACTCGTCTGACAAGTATGACCGTTTCATGAATTTCCTTGATGCATTTAGTATTCCCCTGGTCAACCTGGTTGATTCCACCGCTTATGTCCCTGGTGACAAGTGGGAGCGAGTGGGTATTATCCGGCATGGTGCCAAAAATCTCCACTCCTATTCCCACCTGACCAATCAGAAAGTCACCATAGTTCTGCGTCGGGCGTATGGTGGTGCTAATATTGTGATGGGCTGCTCACGAATGCAGCCGGACTATATTTACGGTTGGCCTTCAGCTGAATTTGCACCAACAGGACCTGACGCTGTTGTACAGGCTGTTTTTCACAAAGAATTGGCCAAGGCTAAAGAGGCTGGAAACTACCAGGAGGTATACGACACCTACCTCAATATTCTGAAAGAAGCCTTTAGCGTCATGAACGGGAAGGAGTGGACCTCTTATTACATGATCCACGAAGCGATCGATCCGAGAGATACGCGCCCCAAGATCATCCGTGCCTTAAAAGCAACGAGGAATAAAAAAGAGGTGCTACCTGCGAAGAAACGATATATCAAACCGGCGTGATAGCCAGGAAACGGGGATAAACATGACAGAGATAATGACTGAAGCGATTGAACGACTGAATGGCATCCGGGAGCAGAACCTTCTGGGTGGAGGTATACAGCACATCGAGAGACAGCATGGTCGTGGCAAACTCACGGCTCGTGAACGGATTGATGTCCTGATTGATCCTGACAGTTTCTGTGAACTGGGCTCCTGTGTAAACACGACAGGTCAGCGCATGGATGGGAAAAAGAGTGAGGCGCCCTGTGACGGCGCTGTGATTGGGACGGCTGAAATTCATGGCAGGAAGGTGACGGTATACGCTAGTGATTTCACGGTTCTGGGTGGTTCCATCGGTGCCCAGCACATTCAGAAAACAGCTGAGCTGATCAAGATGTCAGCCAAATGGGGATATCCCATGATCTGGCTGCTGGATTCATCCGGGGGAAGGTTGGGGCATCAGGATGTGATTATTGCAGGTATCGACTGGTACTTTCTGCTACAATCCCAGATATCAGGGGTAATTCCCCAGATTAATGTTTTGATGGGGCCCTGTATAGCAGGTCAGGCGTATGCACCGACGCTCTGCGATTTCCTATTGATGTGCCGGGAGACGGGTAATCTGTGGCTGGGAGGCCCGCGTCAAACCCAGGCGGCGACATCGGAAAAATTTAACAAAGAGGTCGGCAGTGCCGACTATCACATGGCACTGAGCGGTACCTGTGACGTGGTGGGCGATAACGACACGGAGACCATTCTCCAGACCAGGGACCTGGTGGCGTACCTGCCTTCCAATTTCCGTGAAAAACCTCCCTACATCAAGCCCAAAGATGATCCCTTACGTGAGGTGCCCCAGTTGATTGAGATGGTGTCGGGCAACTACGATGAGACCTACGACATGCACGACGTCATCGAAGCGCTTGTGGATGATGGGGAGTACTTTGAAATTAAGAAGGAGTACGCCAAAAACCTGATCACCTGCTTCTGTCGTTTCAACGGGGAATCAGTTGGTCTGGTGGCCAGCAATCCGGCGGAACCCGGAAGCATTCTTGAAATTAACTCCTGTGATAAATACTACCGCTTTCTGCAGGTCCTTGATGCGTACAACATTCCATTGGTCAACCTGGTGGATACACCTCCGTTCGTTCCGGGAGAAGATCAGGAAGAAATAGGCCTGCTTCGCCACTTTGGAAAGATTCTGGATGTCTATGCAACGGCCACGATTCCAAAAATCAGTGTTGTGCTGAGAGAGTGCTATTCCGATGCCGGAGGCATGATCCTGGGCGGTAAAGGACTTGGGGCCGATCTGGTTTATGCCTGGCCCATTGCCCGATTTGCAGTGGAAGCATCTGAGGTGGACTATCGCAAACATGTCAAGGGAATTGAAGCGGACGCTTATGAGGGTTACCTGAATCGTTCACGGGAAAAAATCAATGTGTTTGATGTGGGCAGGACGTTTACGGCACAGATGGTCGATGAAATTAT
>JAOZRE010000098.1 GCA_029940215.1 bacterium
AGATCATCTAGGCGTTCATGATGGCCTGGAATCGGTTGATTCCCTCTGGATAACCCCCAATCAGGCCTTAACCGAAAATGAAGCGGGAGATAAGACAATTATCTTCCCAACCCGGATGAACATCCAAAAGTTGGGACGTAGCAGCACCCTGTCCGAAGCGATTGACACCGCTCGGAATAGTAACATCGTCACCGTACAGCCATGGGTCGAAAACCGTGACAACGGTCCCCACCTCTGCATCCCCGAAGAGGCAGATTACGGACTGACGGCAGAATCCCTGGAGAAAATTATAGGTGAGGCGAAGCAGGGCTGAATCGATACCAAGGGTAGCTCAGGCATCCGGCTGATATTCCCGGGGACGACCGGCCGAGAAGATGGCCACAATAGCCAACAGATAGAGCCCGATGTATAGCTGCAGGGCCATCTCGTAGCTACCGGTATAGTCATACACCAGCCCTGAAATAATGGCTCCGGAACCGGCCCCCAACGCCTGAAAAAAGGTGACAATGCCCAAGATCACACCGAAAGAGACCAATCCGAAGTAATGCCCGACCACAATCGGTAGCAGAACAATGTTCCCCCCCATGGCAAATCCGAAAATGAACACATAGGCCCACACAGAAACCATAGACGACGCATTGTAAAGAATCAACACACCAAGTGCCTGTAAACCAAAACAAAGCAAGGCCACAAATTGAACAGGTACCAGTTCCGAAATCCGGCCGAAGCTCAATTTCCCGACACCGCCCAGTCCAGCCGTAAAACCAAGAGCTGCAGCTGCAACCGTTCCGGAAACCCCGATACCCGTGATAAGCGGCATCTGGTGCTGAAGAACCCCCATCTGGGCTGCAGGGGCCAGGATAAAGGTTGCGACAACAGACCATAAAAAACGGGACTTCAATGCCGCCTTCAGTGGCCAGCCACTCTCCCGTGACGTATCCGGAGCCGACAGATCATCCGTCAGTGAAGCGCCGACAACCTCCTCCGGCAAATCGTTATCCGGCAACAGCCCCATGTCCCTTGGACTTCCCTTGATCACAAACAGGGTAACCGGCAAACCAACTACCCAGACAAGGATTCCCATAAATACGAAGGCCGTACGCCAACTGTAACTAGTGTTCATGAATTCAATAAACGGCGACATCACCAGGCCACCCACGGAGATCCCAACCATCGACAGACCGAGGGCTGTTCCCCGTCGCCGGGTAAACCATCGAGCAAGGATGGCACTGACCGGTACAAACCCGACACCCGCTGACGTAAACGCAATCAATGTGTAAGCCAGGTAAAAATGCCAGAGGGTTTGTGTGAGGCTGACCAGAATAAACGAGACGCCAAAACCGATCACGAACAGGGTCATGATCCGGCGGGGCCCGAACCGTTCAGTCATATACCCGACAAAGGGGGCCATAATGCCATTGACAACCAGGTAGATCGTCATGGCCAGGGATATCTGCGAGCGACTCCAGCCGAAGTCTGTCTCAAGCGGATGAATAAAAATACTGAACGAATAAAAACCGGCCCCTGCAAAAAGGAACAACAGGAGAAAACCGCAGAGAACAATCCACCAGCCATAAAAAATCGGTCGTTTCTCATCACCGAGTATACCCATGTTCTACCTTCTACAGTTTAATTACGAGAAACTCAGCTTACCAAATAAAAAAAGCCGTTTTATCAATACAGGGATAAAACGGCTTCGTTTATCCGACGTCCTCAGGACCGCCGGTTATGTGTTACATATTTCAGGGGTTCTGTCTACAGACCACCAAACGCTTCATCGGAAATATCGATGGCAGCTGATGACATATCCAGGATGGTCTCCATTCGTCCGATACTGGTAGGTGCGATGGTTCTGATAAAAAACTCAGCTGTTTTGACTTGTCCTTCGTAGAAGGCAAGATCCTTCTTCTTCGGATTGTCCGCCAGCTTCTGAGTTGCTGTAACTGCTCGCCAGAGATTCATCCAGCCCATGATGGTGTCACCCATCACGTCCAGGAAAGGCAGTGAATGAGCAAAAGCAGTTTTATACTGAGGACTCATGGCATTTTTGCCAAGATGAGCTGCAACTTCACCCAACTTGTTCACCATAACCTGCAGTCTTTCGCCCAGGTCAGCCAGTTCCGGGAGTGCCTTGGCGTCATCAATGGTTTTCTGAATCGCCGCCAGGAAGGTCATGAACACCTTACCACCCTGCATGCCCATTTTCCTTCCAAGGAGGTCCATGGCCTGAATCCCGCAGGTTCCTTCGTAGATGGAAGCAATTTTACAGTCGCGCATATACTGCTCTGCCAGATAATCCTTGGTATAACCGGCACCACCGAAAACCTGTACAGCCTGAACACAAACGTCATAACCGCGATTTGCCAGGTAACTTTTGATAATCGGAGTCAGCAATTCAAAGATACCGTCAGCCAATGCACGCTCTTCTTCTGTATCCGCAATCTTGGACGTTTCTTCCTGAACCTCCATATACTGATAGAAACTACGCATGCCGTTCACATATGACTTCATCCAGAGCAGGTTTCTCCTGACATCAGGGTGCTTGATAATTGTCACAGGCTCAGCATCGTGAGGTTGTCCCAGTTCACGCATTTGAATTCTCTCCCGGGCGTAATTAAGAGCCAGCTGATATGCCGCAGAAGCATACGCAAGTCCTTGAAGGCCGGTATGCATCCTTGCACCATTCATCATGTTAAACATGATTTTCATTCCCTCGTTTTCTTCACCCAGCAGGTAACCGATACAAGTGCCCTTGCCTCCCATGGCCATGCTGCAGGTAGCACTGGCGACAATCCCATGCTTGTGCTCAATACCGGAACACCAGATATCATTGCGGTCGCCCAGGCTGCCATCCTCATTGACGAAATATTTGGGCACGATAAAGATTGAAATCCCCTTGGTTCCTGCCGGTGCACCTTCGATACGGGCCAGAACCGGGTGGATAATGTTACTGCACAGATCATGTTCTCCACAGGTGATAAAAATCTTGTTTCCATTCAGTGTATAAGTCCCATCATCGTTCTTGACAGCTGTTGTCTCCAGAGCACCAACGTCAGATCCGGCGTTGGATTCTGTCAGCAACATGGTACCGCCCCATTCGGCAGAAACCATTCTCTTGACATACATCTCCTTCTGAGCTTCTGTTCCATAAATCTGGATCATCGCTGCGGCACCGCTACCCATGGATACATAACTGCTCAGCGCCCAACTGGCTGCCATAAAGTACTCACTCACTGCTGCAGCTACAAAAGCCGGGGCACCCTGACCACCCATTATCTCGGGAATACCCAGGTTTCCCCACTCACCTTCCTTCAGCAGTTCAAAGACCGGCTTGAAACACTCAGGCGTTGTCACGACACCATCCTCAAACTTCAGACCTATATCATCACCCTCTGCCATGGTCGGCAACATTTCCTTGATCGCAATTTTGCGAGCCTCTGTTAAGATCATGTCGCAGGTCTTCTTATTGAACGCCTCGTACTTCTCGTTCGCCAGAAATTTCTCATTGTCAAACTGTTCCCACATCACGAAATCGAAATCCCGCTTTTCTGCCAATACTTGTGCCATCTTTACCTCTTGTAATGATTAGGGTCTGATAATTTAAAAAAATATACCTACACTCCATAGAACGTCTTTTTTTCCATATTTTGAATAGCGGCAGGCAACTGTGTCAAGAATTATCGAACGAACGTTCTTTTTTATTTGATCATAATCAAATCCTTTTTCAAAAGTAGTCAAACCAGGTTATGGTGGCTCATTCTATCTGATATAATTAATTACTGTCTGATGGAGCGCAGATACTATACCAAGCCATCAGGGTCAATTGAGAGGCTTTTTCTTTACATTTCCACATTTATCAGTTGAAATGGATATTCGCTGAACGGGATGTTTGTCCGGGCAGATGTTACTGCTCCCGGCGGCTTGTATTCATTTATCTCACATCATCAATCTCAGTCATCACAGGTTTGGTCGTGTTTTCTATCGATAAGCGGACCTTCGTTTCAGTTTATGCTCTGTTGTTTATTCTTTTTTATGCGACCGCCGCCCATGGCGAGTGGGAGCGTTTGAATCAGGGCCTTGAGCTGGGTTCATTTCTTTCCCCCCAAATTTCTGCCGGTGAAGCGCCCATGATCCGAGTGCTGCGGATTGATCTTCAGTATTACGGGCTCAGGCTGTTAAACGCCTCTGCGGTGAAGGACAAACGCAGCATGACGGCAAAGAAGTGGAGTCTTAAGCATGGTTTGACAGCCGCCATCAACGCCAGCATGTACCAGGAGGACCACATTACCAGTGTTTCCCTGATGAGAACAAAGGGGCATATCAATAATCCCAGACTATCCAAAGACAAAGCGATACTTGCTTTTGACCGGAGAGAGAGCAGCCTTCCGGAGGTCAGGATTTTTGATCGTCAGTGCGACAATTTCAATGAACTGAGCAATCGATTTCGGTCACTGGTGCAGAGCATTCGCATGATCTCATGTCGGGGGACCAATGTCTGGCAACGGCAGACCGAACCATGGAGTACCGCTGCTCTTGCAATGGATCGCAATGGAAAGATTCTGTTCATTCATGTAAAAGTTCCTCACAGCACCCATGATCTGATCAATATTTTGCAGATGCTTCCACTTGCAATTGATCGGGCAATGTATCTTGAGGGAGGGCCTGAAGCACAGTTGTTTGTTCAGGGTGACGCAAAATCCTACGAATTTTTTGGTAGCTACAGCGGGGCCTTTGCCAATACAACCTCCCCCGGTTACGCCTGGCCCATACCTAATATACTCGGCATCTTCCGAAAACCAATAAACAGCAGTGGCAACTAGTCAGGAGCATCTGAAGAGAAGGTTCCAATATAATATTGCCTTCATCACTATTTTGGGACCTCATTTGCATAAACCATTGTGGAGTCCATGTAAGTAAAAACGGGCAATAATTTGGGAAGCATTGGTGAAATTGTCATTACCAATGGGCCATGTAGCATTCAAATCAGCCAGTCAATCCAAACGGAAGACGGCGGAAAAACCCTGGACACTAAAAATTAACAGAAACGTGAAATGACCCTGCTTTCTCGCATTCAAATCATAGGTTGCCTCGGATGGATTCTGATCACGACCTCTGCGGTTTTCGCTTACGAACCGACATTCGATGAGATACGAATCCAGAAGAAACGATTGGAATCCTTCTGCAAACTCAATGACAATAAGCGCAGCTATGATATCTGCAAACGGTTTAAAGATTTGAAAGGTAAGTTACCCGAGCAGATCAGCGAAATCGATCTTTTTAGAAAGGTCCAGGAACAGAATCCCAAATAAATCCCACCTCGCAGGCCCTGCTCTTCCGCCCCGACTGATATGACACGGCAAAAGCTGCCACCTCTGTCAACATGGCTCTTCGGAAAATCATCTTGTACTCTCTGCCTGAATTCCGCTAGTATTAGAGCACATTCCGAATCTAAATCCAGATACCCATGCATAATCATTCCGCATTAAACATACTGGTCATCGACGATGACTTATTGTTCACCGAAAGCATAGAGGACTACCTGACGGACAACGAGTATTCCGTATCCACAGCTGAAAACGGAACTCAGGGACTGGCAGCCTTGGAACAATCCCTGCCGGATGTTGTCCTGGTTGACCTGAATATGCCTGATATGAGCGGTTTACAGGTACTCGAAGTAATAACCTCCCGCTACCCGGAAGTTCCGACCATCATGATTTCGGGAACAGGGATCATCCAGGACGCTCTTGAGGCTATGAAAAAAGGGGCCTGGGACTTTATTACCAAACCAATTATAGATTTCAATGTTCTGGACCATGCCATTGGCAAGGTTCAGGATCGGGTATTACTGCTTCAGAAAAACCGCGAATATCAGGCCCATTTAGAGATAACAACGGCTGAACTGCAGAAAACCAACGAGAAACTGCTCATTGAAATTACCGATCGGGAAAAAGCTGAAAACAAAATCCGGCAAAGGGAAATGGATTATCAGCTGCTGATGGAAAACTCAGGTTCTGCGGTCGGCTACCTGGACAAAGATGGCCGGTTTCTGTTGATCAACAGTCTGATGAGGAAGATCATCGGTCTCAACAGGGAGCAGATCGTTGGTCAGCATCTCTCTTCAGTATTACCGACAACCATGGCGGAAAAGTATCACCGGCGGTTTCTTGATGTGCTGCAAAACGAACAGAGCACTGAATTTGAAGACCTCGAAGAAACAGCGATGGGCCCGCAATGGCTTCAAATAAACGTGCAGCTGGTAAGAGATATTGATGACAATATCAAAGGGATCCAGGTTATCGCAACTGATATCTCCCGGAGAAAACGTCTGGAAACCCAACTGCTCGAAACCAATAATAAGCTGGAGGAAAAAGTCCAGTTACGCACCATGGAGTTGCACCAGGCTATGGTTGCGGCAGAATCAGCCAACAGAGCCAAATCCGAGTTCCTGGCCAATATGAGTCACGAACTGCGAACACCACTTCACGGCATCCTTAATTTTGCCAATCTGGGCATAGACCGAATCGACCGGATGGACAGGGCAAAACACCTTGATTTCCTCCAGGAGATTCATGGCAGCGGGGAGAGGCTTCTGAACCTTGTCAACAACCTCCTGGACCTCTCCCGCCTGGAAAGCGGGAAAATGTCATACACCTTTGAGTATCAGCCCCTTTCTTCGGTCGTTAAAGCGGTTGTAACCCGACTGGCCCCATCGTGTGAACAGAAACAAATCAGTCTTGATTTTGAAATGCCGGGATTCGATGACAGGGCGGTTTTCGATGATCAGCGAATATCCCAGGTCGTTGAAAACCTGATATCCAATGCATTGACGTACTCCCCTGCTGCCAGTCGGGTTCAAATCAAAATGCGCGAGGATGACAAGAACCTGACCCTTTCGATTGCCGATCAGGGAGTGGGGATACCGGAATCTGAAATTTCCGATATTTTTGATACGTTTACCCAGAGCAGCCAGACAGACAACGGGGCCGGTGGAACCGGGCTCGGCCTACCCATTTCACACCAGACTATTATGGATCACAAAGGCCTGATCTGGGCTGAAAACAACGTGGATAGCGGCGCCACCTTCAGTTTTACACTACCAAAGCAGTACCAGGTCAAAAAGAAACTGGGTGAAATCCTTCTGGACGAAAACGTTATATCAGAAGGCACTCTGTACCGGATGCTCAAAAAGCAGGAAGGACACTGATTTTGCTGATTTGCGACAGTGGGTCAGGATGACCCTTTTTTATCAAATAGATCGGGTCGGGCAGCCTTTTTTGAATTTGCCCACTTTTCAAAGTCATCATCAATTGCCTTTTGACTCTGTTCCATGACATCAACCAGCCGAACCTCCTTGTTGCTACACTGCGAACACTCGTGAAATAGAGCCAACTGCCCTTCATAGACCGATCCGCTCATATTGGCCGGATCAATTTCCGCCTTGCACTTCTGGCAGAACAGATTTTCTGTCCACTCTGCCTGCTCCGATTCTGACAACTGATTCCAAAATTCCAGGGCTTCATCCGTAAAATTCATAACTTGCTTCCTTATTCGTCACTATTCACCACATTCTCAGAGTTGAGGGGAACTGAATAGTTACCTATATTCATTAATAAAAACAACAACACCAGCGTTCACTGATTGAGAAACCGCAGGGTGGTTAACACATAAATTTGTAGTGCTTCAAACAATTCATCAATATCCACATACTCATCTGTCTGATGTGGTACCAATCGGGGACCGGGACCGTTGACCAGGGATGGGATTCCCTTCAAATTCCTGAGAAAAGTACCGTCCGTCGCACCGGGAACTCCGCTATAAACAGGCTCCCTGCCGGTAATATCCCTGTATGCATCAGCAGAAACCAAGACGATAGGCTCATCTTTTTCCATACTGACCACCGGTTTATCAGCGATATAGTCTATTTCTGCATTGAAATCCGAGTCTTCCAGGGCCAGGGCATTCAAAATATCCTGCAACTGGGTTTTAACGGTCTCATGATTCTGGCCGGGAATCGTTCGAATATCAATATAGGCCAGCGATTCCGCGGGCATGACATTCAACTGCGCCGGTTCACCCGCCGGAGGGGATTGTACAATGGTAAAGGTCACCGATGGCCATCCCAGGAATTCATCTTCGCCGCAACGCGCTTTTTCAGCCTGTTCATACGCATCAAATGCCAGAATGATTCGCGCCATACGAATAGTAGGATTGATACCGGCCAGCGGCATCGCACCATGTGCCATCTTACCCCTTACCCTGACTACTGCTCGCAGCGCCCCTTTCATTGAGAGACAGAGCTGGTTTTCCTCCGGTTCAGATACCAGACAGGCATCCACATCGTCCGCATGCCCCTTTTTGATATAGTCCTGGATCCCCAGCATCATATCCTCCTCATCGCAAACCAGGCCCAGTCGCATTTTCCCGTTGAATTTGACCTCGGGTTGCATCATCGCTTTGATTGTCAGCAGATTGACAGCCACACCCGCCTTCATATCGCAGGCGCCTCGACCGAAAATCTTCCCGTCATGCACCTCACCGCCGAAGGGATCGACTGTCCAGAGGTCCGGGTTGCCTTCTGAGACCACATCCGTATGCCCCTCAAACATCAGGCAAGGACCAGGCGTCTCTGAATCGATGGTCAGGATGATATTCTCACGACCGGGGAGCACCTCTTCAATCAAAGGTTCCACCTTCAATTCCCGTCGAATCCAGTCAGCAATAAACCGAACAACCGCGGCCTCCGTATTCCCTGTCTCCGGACGAATGACCGAATCAATCCGAATCAGATCCCGAGTCAGTTCAACCAGCTCTTCCCGGTCGATAGTGCTGAGCAGCTCCTTTTCAGTATCGTTTATCATGCAGACGTCCTTTGTAAAAATTGGTTGATACCCTTCTGTTCAATGTGGTTCCTCCTATTTTGGCGAAACATGAAAAAAAGTCAACCGTGATTCAGGAGAAGGCGCAAACAATGGATTAAGGGTCGGCTCAAAAATTACGTGCCATTCTGTCGGCAAAATGTCTGGTCTTTATGGGACTTTTGCGGCCAGCTTATGCCAAGTTATTTTTGTACGATCCCTAAATCAACTTCAACTCCCTGCGTTTGCCAGCAGCCCAGGCATCGTATTCGGGATCCCCATTTTTTTTGTATCAGGTTGAGAAATTAACTGCACCCTTCAACCACCAAAAGATGTATTTTTAGTCAACACTTATTCAATTCTGATCGATGAAGTGTCTTTATTGCCGCATCCTGGTGAATAAACTCAGCCAGTCAGCACGCCATTTTTTGTCAGGTATTGACTGTATTCAGCCAACTTCTGTAGAGAGCCCACCGCCCTTTCCGGAGTCGGGAAAGAGAGAATGCTATACGTTTTCATGAACTCCTTGTGGGAGTATTGGGACCCCATAGAAACTGAAATAATCGGTTTTCCCGTCTGCTTTACCAGATCAGCAATCAGCACCAGGTTTGGATCCAGCTTCCCGGACCCGGCTTCCCGATATTCCTTAATGAACTTGATGGTTTCGATCAGCTGCGGGGGTCCCTCCAGATCGTCAGCATAGTGATAAGAAAAGTTCTGGAGCCCTGCTCCCAGCACAATCACGGCATCTACACCATCCCATTCAACTAGCATTTTCAGACAGGCCGGCAGGGGATCGTTCATAATAGTGGCCACCAGGTCAATGGGATTACCCCGGTTCCAGTATTCAGGCAGAATCTTGTCAATCTCGCGGATGAGTGTTTCCGGCAGTGGCGGAACAACCAGGCCGGACTGTTCACAGGCATCTGCTGTCAAGACTCCCCATCCACCTCCACGGGTGATAATTCCCACCCGATTCCCGGCGGGCAGCGGTGAGTTGGCGAAAGATTTGGCAAAATCGATCAATTCGAGACTTGTCATAGCCTCCACAATACCTGCCTGGCGAAATACGGCATGGTTGATAGCGGCTGAACCGGCCAGAGAACCACTGTGTGAAGCTGCTGCCTTGGTCCCGATCTCACTCTTTCCACCCTTTAAAAAAACCACAGGTTTTTTCAGGGTGATCTCTTTTGTCACCTCCAGGAGATCCGTATCCAGGTCAAAACCCTCCACATAACCCATAATCACCTTGGTCGCCTCATCTTCGGCAAAATACTTGAGGTAATCAACACAGGTAATCTGCGCCTCGTTACCGCTGCTGACAAATTTCGAAAACCCCAGGTTCTCGTGAAGGCCATAATCCATCATCTGTACACCCACGTTGCCACTCTGGGAGAACATGGAAATAGACCCGTGTAGCGGCATCAGGGTTGGCATCAAGGCATGCAGGCGGGAGTCGGAACTGAAAATACCCATGGTATTTGGACCCACGATTCGTATGCCGTATTTTTCCGCTTTGGCAACAATCTCATCCTCAAGGGCAGCTCCCTCTTCACCGGACTCACTAAAGTTAGAGGTCACCAGAACAATGTTCCTGATGCTACAGGCAGCGCATTCGTCTATCACCGGCGATACAAGAGCCGACGGAATCGTAATAATCGCCAGATCAACAGACTCCGGAATTTCAGATACGGCGGGGTAGCATTTGAACCCGAGAATAGACTCCGCTTTTGGATTGACGGGAAAAATCTGACCGTTAAAACCGGCCTTGAGCATATTCAGTAAAATAAAATATCCCCACTTCCCGGGTGTCGGCGAAGCCCCGATCATCGCAATGGTTTTGGGATTGAAAAGTGATTCAAGATCTGTATGGTTTGTCATTATCTGGTTTCATGGTTTAGGTTTAACACCCCTTCCCTATAACTCAAGAAGGTCAATTTATACTTTTCTGCGCTGCTCCAGAAAGGCCTCTCGCCTGGTAAATTTCACCATGGCACCTGTCAGGATCAATTCACCGGAAACAACTTTAGAAAGCCAACTCCAGGGAGAAAAGCCCCTGAAGAAGTTAAGCTCCGCATCTCTCGGTACCGGATACATCTCCATTATATCGGCTACTTTCAGGTCCCAGGGAATCCGCCATTGAGTTTTTTCAACTGTCGCCCTGGGAGCACGCGCATTCAGATGCATCTCCCTGGCCTCCAGATTAAACTTGAAGAAGGCGCCCGGTGCAATCAGTATACTGAGGCTGGACCCTTTCGGATACCGTCCTTTTCCATTTTGTTTGTTGACGCCGAAATACCCGGAAGAGCTGAATCAAAAAACAGATCTTTTAGTGGATAGTTTTAGATACCCGTTATGCTATTTTCGCAATCAGGAAATACCTCACCAATCGAAGAGGGGTTATGCTGTGGAAACGTGGGCTGGGACCATGGTTAACACCCTGTTCAGCTTACTATTTGCTGTGCTTCTCTGGTGCAGGTACTTGATTATTGCTATAAGTATCCGAGTGAATCAGCACCAGGGCGGGCTTATCGGTTTCCCTTCAATGAACATACCAACCCAAAATACCAAAGGATTTCATGATTTCAGACGACATCTACAAGCAGGCCTACGAAATAATCGTAGCTGCCGGTGGCACACCCCTACGTTTGCAACTGCTGTAAATGCTGCTGTGGTAATTCCATCGACAACCAGATCGGACCCATCGTCAATGCCGCCAATTACCTTGCGCAAGTCGATCCGGAGCTGTGTGTCGGGTGTGAAACCTGTATTGGATACTGCCACACCAATGCCATTGCTCTTACCGCCGCTGACGTCTGTGAGGTTGATCCCGCGAGATGTATCGGCTGTGGAACCTGTGCCCATTTCTGCCCGGAAAGTGCCATTCAACTGCTTGAATTCGACCGGATTGTCCGCATCGCCCCGGAAAGAGTGCAGTAGTGAAGCAGACTGTGCATGCGCTGAACCAGCGCTAACGTTTGTATTGCGATGGGCATCGGGTGTGAAAGGGAAGATCGGACCGACCGGATCATGGCCACTTCATCTTGATGTCCAGAACCGGGGTTCCGTTTATGGCGTCCAGGCCCTCTACGGTGAGGGCCGTTCCATCGACCCGAAGCAGCCGGACATTCTGGATACCTATTTTTGATAACCGGTAAGGTGTGCGGGATGCAAAAACACCGACATCTTTCCCGTCATATCCACGATTGAACCTGGACTTGACGTGACCAGACTTGTGAAGATAGTACACCACGGTTATCTCTTCCTCCTCGTCCAACCGATATAGGAACTTCTCCTGTGAAGGAAGCAGTTCGATTGTTGAGACCAGGCTTCTGGCCTGTATTCTGAAGTCATGAGTAGGTTCCTGCTGGCTGTTGGACACCAGGCCAATCGGATAGATAGCGACCGGCGACATCTCACCGAAAAGGCATCGATGACAAAGCTGTTCACCATCAACCACAAAACAGGCTTCCAGGTCGCAACTGGCACCGCACCCATCGCAAACAACCATAACATCAGGTTTTACCATCCTCTCTCCTGTTCAAAAACTTAAAACCCCTCGACACCTCATATACTGACATTCCCTCATGCCCGAAACAATCCAGGCAGGGTTTAAAACGTTAACAACAGCCATCCTAGTCCAGGGCTCTCAACTTTGGCAATGCGATCCTCTCTGATCATATGACATAGTTTGAAACAGCCGTTATAATATCACACTAGAGATTCCAAAACAGATCGACCAAATGGGTATCAGAAATGGAAAATAGATGAACTATTTGAATAAACGATGGACCCGCAGGCAGTTTATGAAGGCTACTTCATTTCTGGCTTTGCAGCCGCTGATTGGTTGTTCAACCCAGGTAATGCCGATGGAAGGGAAACCACTACACCACACCAACAAGGGATTTCGCAACTACCCTGTCACACCAGCGCCTGAAACCCCGGGATTTGGCTTCATGTTCAACAGGATGAAGGCCTTTTTCAGCGACTCCGAAATTCCAGCCGGCCACGTGATCAACGAGGAACAGGCCATTGCAGACTTCAACAGCAGTCAGGGCTCCCTGTCGATTACCTGGCTCGGTCACACAGCCTATCTCCTGAAAATCGATAACAAAACCCTGCTTCTGGACCCTTTTCTGTCCGATCTCGCCAGCCCACTGTCAATTGGTCCCAAGCGCTATGTTCCCCCCGGCATCTCCCTGGAAAATCTGCCGCCGATAGACGGCATCATTATCTCCCATAACCACTACGATCACCTCGATGCGGAAACCGTGGAAAACCTCGTGGGAAAAGAGAAGATCCGTGTATTCGTCCCACTGGGATTGAAATCGTTTTTTACGGAGAGAGGATATGCACAGGTGTTTGAACTGGACTGGCACGAATCAATCAATATGGATGGACTGACCCTGACTGCATTGCCGGCTGTTCACTTTTCAAGCCGCTGGATCAGTGATCGCAATGAGACGCTCTGGTGTTCATGGGCCATTCGCTCAGCTTCCAGCAGTTGCTATTTTGCAGGGGATACAGCTTACTCGGGGACCCTGTTCCGGGAAATCGGCCGAACCTTCCGATCATTCGATATGGCCATTGTTCCCATCGGGGCCTA
>JAOZRE010000099.1:0-11386 GCA_029940215.1 bacterium
TGGGGATTTCCGCGGATATCTTCCTTCCAGTATCTCACTGGCCAAGACCAACCGCGTCATCCACGAATTGACCGGCATTCTAACCTATCTGGTCGCCGGACGTGCCAATTACCATTTCGACTAAGGGCGATACTGCTTCCTTACTCCTTATCGTCCTTCTTTATTGAGTCAAACTTCTCCCACAATGAATCGGAAACGTCACCAAACTGTTCGCCTGTGATGCCCATATCCCCCAAATGGTCATTCATACCCGCTCCTGATCGGCCATCTGTTTTTAGCGGATCCAGAGGTGATGTGATCAATGTCTCTTCCAGCATATCCGTTATCGATGATTCGAAAGAGGGCTTTGCCTTTCCAGTCATAAATTGACTTTCCGCCCCATTTTCGGCTGCACCGGATTTCGTGGCCGACCTGGTATGCATCTCGTCTATGGGCAAAGGTGTGATGGAGATCACATCCTCTTTCATCGTCAGGTCTTCAGCAGACAGGGTCTTGGCAAGCTGATGCTGATACGCACCGGTTGTTTTATCCATCATGGAAGAGCTGATCAGGATCTCTTCCGCCTGTGCACAGGAGCAGAGCCTTTCAGCAGCTGAAGCAGCCTCTCCAATAAAGGTATAACTGGCCGATGACATACGGCTCAGAGCCCCGGCAATTCCTTCGGTTGAGTGGAGACCGATTCCATAGTTCCGCTGTTTACGGTCCAGTACCTTTCGCTCATGGTTGTCAATTTGCCAGCTCTGGTTAACCTTAAGCGCCATTCTAACCGAATTGTCGATGCTGTTAATTCCTTCAAACAGTGTATATACCTTATCACCCAGAACCTTTACAATCTGCCCGCCGTACTCCTGCACCTTTTTTTCAAGGGGTTCAATGAAGCCATTGATGTAATCATCCACCGCGGTGGGGGTATTTTTCTCAATGACATTCTGAATGTCCGGAATTCTGGCGCAGAGGCAGGTAATTTCCGTCTTTCTCAGAAGATGTTCAGATAGACCCGCTTTGTCGGGGTCTTCATCCCTCAGAGACTCAAGGTGCGCTTCCTTTCCCTTTTTAAAATCCGCCAACAGATGCCGGTTCATCCGGTTAAATGTCTTGAACAGTATCCCGGTTTCATCTCTGGTTTTACTCGGTAACTCAAACCCGAAGCGGTTGCGCGCCACCTCTTCCATTCCTTCGTACAGCCGGGTATAGACACTCGATATCGGGAGAAAAAGAGCACCCACGAGAGCAAAGCACAGCAGAAGAACCAGAAGCCCCCAGAAAAAGAGGGTCTCCCTGGACCTTTTCAATATCCGATTATAGTCAAACAGGACCTGAACGGTTGCAATCCGTTTATCTTCGCCCTCTTTTTTCACCTGAATATTTCTCAGAAACTGCAAAACAGTCGTTGTCCGATTGTTCACCTCATAATTCAACAATTCGGAAACGGTCTGTTCTTCACTGTTCTTTTCTATCTTCGCCAACAGTGTTTGGCCCACTTTTTTATTCTGGAACTCTTTGTTCGTTGACGCGTAGTATACGCCGCTTGGAAACAGGATAACCGAAATTTGCAGTAGACCGGATTCATGGTTGGACTCCTCACGCATCACCTTGTCCAAGGAATCAATAATCTGTGTCTTGTCACGATTATAAAAGCTGCTCAACGCCAGATCCGAGACAATTACCGAAGTGGTCCCTGCCATCTCCCTGATCTGTTTGACGTTAGATGCCGCCATTCTGTCCAGGAAAAAGAAATTGATCAGCGCAATAGAGCCCACGATAATAAACCCGACAATCAATAGAACTTTAGCCACCAAGCGATAGCTGTATGACGGCATAGTAGGATCCTGAAGGTTCTTATTTAGCATTTCTCCTCATTATTTGTTTAGCGGATGTTCAACAATTACCAATAATCAGACAGTATTTCAACTTAAACAGTCCTCTTCTTCCAGTTTTGATCAGGTACTCCCTGGCAGTGATTCTTTTTCGGGCTCCGTAAAGATAACCCGCAGCATCTCTTCGACGGTTGTCTGCCCCTGCAGAACCTTTTTTCCAACATCATATTTCAATCCCTTCATTCCCATTGAAACAGCGATTCGCTTCACGGACGATGCGTCGGTCGTGCGGTTGACCTCCTTGCGGATATCATCATTCATCAGTAACAATTCAAATACACCGATTCGCCCCTGATAACCGGTTTGCAGACAACGGGGACAACCACTTCCCTTCCAGAGCTCCCCTTTAAAGTCAGTCTCCAGCAGGTCATCACTGAACCCCAGGTCCAGTAATTCCTTTCGGTCAATCAAGTACGAAGTCTTACAATAGCTGCATATCTTTCGAACCAGTCGCTGCGCCAGTACAGCAGTCACGGTACTGGAGACCAGGTAGGGTTCAACCCCCATATCAATCAGCCGGATAATGGTTGCCGCCGCCTCGTTAGTATGGATAGTGCTTAAAACCAGGTGCCCGGTCAGGGATGCCTGGATGGCAATCTGTGCTGTTTCGGTATCTCGCATTTCACCGATCATGATTACATCAGGATCCTGCCGCAGCATGGCCCTCAGGCCTTTCGCGAATGTCACACCAATCTTTTCGTTGACCTGCATCTGGCCGTAGTTGTTGATCCGGTATTCAACGGGGTCCTCAATGGTCACGACATTTTTTTCATTGGCATTAATCCGGTTCAGGGCAGAATAAAGAGTAGTGGTCTTTCCGGACCCGGTCGGCCCTGTCACCAGGATAATACCATGTGGTTGAAGCACCAGCTGTTCAACCCGCTCCGCCATTTCAGTGGTCATGCCAAGTTCTTTCAGGGGAATGATACCCTGGCTCTGGTTCAGGAGTCTCAAAACGGCCTGCTCTCCATGCACGGTTGGTATGGTGGAAACCCGGATATCAATCTTTCGACCGGCATGAATGATCATGGTCCGACCGTCCTGGGGTTTGTTTTTGGTCGAGATATCAAGCCCGGCCATAACCTTGACCCGATTTACCAGAGGTATATGCCCGGCCTTTGGAACCGTGGTTATTTTGTGCAAAACCCCGTCGATTCGGTTTCGGACAACGGTCTCCTTCGGGCTGGGATCAATATGAATGTCGGAGCTTTGATCCCTGACGGACTGGACCAAAATTGAATTCATCAATTTTTTAATAGGCTCTTCATCTTCAGCATCCAACAGGTCCTCGGTCTCATCAGACCTGAAATGATCCAGATAGCTTAAATCCGCTTCATCCTCCAAGACCTCAGCCGCCTCTTCCGCAGAACTTGAATGTCTGTCATAACCCATATTGATGGCTTCCAGAATCAACTCTTCGGTCGACACCACCATGGAAAAGGAGGATTTTCCGAGCGCCAGAGCCGCTTCTTCGTAGATGCCACTCGGCCAAGGATTAACAACCGCCAGTACGAGCTGTTCATCATCAAATTCGAAAGGGTAAAACAGATATCTTTTGGCAATTCGAATCGGCACCACCTGGGTAAACCTGTTTTGAAAACCCGGTATCAACGCAGGTAGTTTATCCGCAAACGGGAGGCTAATAGTCTCTCCCACGGATCTCTGGAACCGTTCATCACTGACTAGCCCGGCTTTCAGGAGCTGCTCCCGGAAGGCCGTTCCCTTAGCTGCAGCTGATTTCCACTGTTCAACCAGATGGTCTACAGGCAGGTTGGCTGACTGGGCCAGGTTCTCTATCAGTTTCTGATGGGTTGGTAACAGAGCGTGTTCCTGCATTGAAAATTGCCTGTCTTTCTTAAAAACGGGTTCACTTCTCATCAAATCAATTCGGGACCGACGTTTTTGGAATGCTTTCCCGGGAGCGCTTTTTTCGCATGCGTTTGATACGCTTGACCAGCTCTTTTTTTGTTGTTCGTTCCCGCTGAAACTCGATCAACTGGTAGAGTGTCT
Organism: bacterium; assembly: GCA_029940215.1. Lineage (GTDB taxonomy): Bacteria > SAR324 > SAR324 > XYD2-FULL-50-16 > XYD2-FULL-50-16 > JAHJRI01. Next base: position 3,888 of record JAOZRE010000099.1, read on the forward strand.
TGATGTTCATCTCGTCAAGCTGTTGAAGAAAGCGATCCAGAAAATATTTTGTTGCCAGTACGTCGGGCATGGCGCGGTGACGATTTTCCATCTGATAGTCAAAATAGATGGACAACCCATTTATCCCTCTTGCCTTTACGTTTGGCAGCAGTTTTCGGGCAAGCCGGAACGTGCAGATTTCGATCTTCGGTTCAAACGACCTTAGCTCTAGCCTTTCAAGTTCCGCCATAATGAAGGAGAAGTCAAACAGGGAGTTATGCGCTACAAACACACCATTTTCCGCAAATTCCGTAAATTGCGGCAGGACCTCCTCAATACTTGGTGCATCGGCCACAGTCTGATCTGTAATTTTCGTCAGCTTGACAATTTGCCACGATATCTTTTTATGGGGATTCACCAGTGATTCAAATTGATCGATCACCTCACCGTTCCGGACCTTCAACGCTGCAATTTCGATAATCCGGTCCTTTCCCTTGATGGATCCAGTTGTTTCCAGGTCTGTAATAACAAACTCTATCTCATCGATGGGTTGATCATCAACAAGCAGCTCCAACGGTGCACATTTCCAGCTGGAATTGGTCCCCCCCACAAATCGGGGGTCTGACTTCAGTACAGCCCTGAGGCACTCAATCTCATCATGATACCTTACATTCAGTACTTGCCTTATCTGTTTTTCAGGGATTTCTCCGTCAAACTGGTAAAGAAGTTGGAAAACTTCGTTATTCAAAACAATCCTTACAATAAATGATCAGCACCCACTCGGTGCTTAGGGATCGTTTATAAATAACTTCACATAATAATCTATTTGCAAAAGCCCCCAAAATACTGGACATTTTGCAAACAGAAAGTGAACTAATTTATGAGCCGACCCTCATAATAAAGGCCTGTCCCGGCCTCAGCCCCCTGCGTACCCTCTTTCAAGCCCAGGACTACAGGTAAATATTAAATCGTCCCCTTCCGCGTCCAAACACTGACGGTCGCCAGACATTCATCTGACAGCAATCGATTTTTTTAAGAACGAATCTTCATTTAGTCTATGCCAATCAGCTTCTTTTTCAATTAAAAGGTAAGCAAAGCTTTGTTATGGCGCAAAAAAGTCGCTGAATAAGAAAAGTGCTCTGTACTCAGTTGCAATTCCCAGAATCCCGCCCAACCCGCTGTACGAACAGAAGATCTGTAACCCCTTGAATGATTAAGTTCAGCGCTGGAAATATCGGCGTTTTTATCCGATTATATTTCGTCTCCGCAATAAATGCAAAAAGCATGAAATCTTTAGTTTTCTATTTTCTGCCCAGCGGTTTTCAAGATCCCTCTATGACAGACACGGAGTTAGAGGCTTAAGTTAGCGACATCAAGTTCTATTTTTGAGTTGTGTTAATCAGTCGATATCGTTAAACATTAACTCATCTACCGACCTTACAAAAACCTATCCCGTTCCCGACATGAAACTGCCCCCGATCAAAAGCTGGTTTTCAGCGCCGCTGCTCATTCCCTGTTTGATTTTCCTGCTTGTAAACACGTCAACGTCACACGCCCTTTACCATGTCAACAGCTTTAAAATCAGCCTCATGATCCTGGGAATCACCTGTTTCGCCATGCGCAATCTCCCCCTGTTTCCCTCCAGCACCAGTAACCGAACTCCCTGGAAAATCTGGTTGTTTCTGGCTGCTCCTTTGTTGGCAACCATACCCGGACTTATATGGCATCAGGGCAGTTTCAATTACAACCTTCGATACGAACTGGCAACCAATCTCGTGTTGTTCCTGTGGGTTGTTTACCTGTTCCGCAGCGTACATCAGGAAGATGATATCAGCCTCTTGATGTTTTTCATCGGCATCGTGATCATATACAACGGGGGCTGGTCCATTCTTGAAAAAACCGGTTTTCACCCTTTATATTGGAATGAGCCGGCCGGAATGGTCAAGGCAACATTCGGACATCGGAACTACTACTCCGGATTTCTAATCATCCTGTTGCCAATGATGCTGGTTTTTGCCGTACCGGACAGGATTTTCACACAGGATGCCGGCCAAAAACAGCAAATCGAACCTTCACGGATGTACCTGTTTTATCTTGCCGTGTTCCTACTCGGTTGTCTGGGACTGTTCATGGCCCAAACCCGTGCTGCCATAGTGGCTTTCCTACTGAGCCTGGCACTGGTCTGCCTTCTGTACGTCACCTATTTTGCAGCCCGACACTGGCGCAAACGACTTCTGATCATCTACACTCTGGGTATTGCTGCAGGCGCCTGCCTGATGATTCTGCTGCTGATCTACCCTGACCTGTTCGGTAGATCCCGATTTACCCAGCTGTTATCACTGAAGGGGTGGGTTGGAAGACTACTGGCGTGGGAAACTGCATTCAGCGCCATTAAGGTCTCTCCACTGACAGGCTATGGTCTGGGCAGCTCTTACAACCTCTTCTTTTCCTTTGTGGATCCAGATGCCAGATTGTATCACTCTGAACATAGCTACAACCATGCCCATTCCGAAATCCTGGAATACATGCAGGAGGGTGGAGTCATCGGACTGGTTGTCTATATTGGCTTTTGGGCCTGGCTGGTCTACCGGCTGATTAAACTGCTGAAAAACCCGGAAACCAGCCCAACCTGCCTGAAGCTTGGGATTGGCATCTGCGGCGGTCTGCTGGCCTACCACATTCACGGCAGCTTTTCAGTAGCCCCGCGCATGATGGTCACAAAACTAGCACTTTACACATTGATTGCCTTTGTTTTTATCATTCACCATCTCCAGTCACATGACAGGGATCTTGAGCCAGAAACCACATCCCTGCACTCCAGGATGTTATCAGGGCTGCCAACCCTGCTCGTCCTGGCTGTCATCTGGACCATTTTCCTACCCTGGGCTTCCAGGCAGTGGCTCTTCACCAATATTTACCGGGAACGAGCCAGTTATCTACAAATTCGCAAGCTGGAGGCGTTGGTCAAGCTCTCACCGGATATCTATGCCCTGGACCATCTGGCTCGCCGGCAAATCGAGTATAAGCAACTGCAGGGTCTGGAACGTACGCTGAAGAGCATCGAGCAGATTATCCCCCATTACAGAAACCTGGAGTACAAAAAAACCTGGCTTGCCGCCATAAGAGGGGACATAACAAACAGCAAGCAACTGGGCCTGCTTTCCCAGCAACAGGATCGCTACTATCAACCGGCCATGGATCACTTGATCCGCCTCTCCATTGAAACAAGCGATCTCCCTCTTTTTAAAGTCCAGTTTGCCCTGTCATTGAGAAAACACCTGTTTGGCCATCGCCTCGTCGAGGGCATGGACGCCGGGCAAGCTCAAATTCACTTTCTGCCCATGGAGGTTCCACTCAAGATCGTCAGCAAATCAGACACCCTGACATTTCAGCTGGGTGAAAAACTGATCGGGAGACTGTTCCAGACTGCCCATGAAAACCATCGGCAAAAGTTTTTCTCATCAGAAAAGAAACGGAAGTACCAGCTCTACCTGATGCAGCAGCTGGGCAGACAGCCCTACTTTCAAATGAACTTTCTGCCACAATTCAAGGATGAAACAGCTATGCTTCGACAGGCCGCCAGAGACTATTTTTCAGTGACCCGTGAGTGGAAAGAACGAAAGGCCCAACTGGAGCAGGGGTTTCAGGCTGAGTTGATGAAGACACTCCCGGCAGAGAGAAGGTCCGTCTACCGCAAACAGCAGCAGGAACTACTAACCCTTCGGCAGCCATATGATGAGAAATTGAATGGATTCGCAGGGGGATTAAGAGAAAAAACAGACTGGGACCTTTTCCTGAAGAAGCAGACATTCAGCGAGACATTTCTCCAGTGGATCATTACTGTTATTTTCCCGGCAGGTCAGTGAGAGACACGGGCAAACTCAAATTATCCATTGTAAATCAGCAAAAAGCAAGATAGTCTTAAGACCAGTAAAGAAAAATACGCATGTATGAATCATCCTTCAAGCGTTTCATCACCAGCAGGCAAATGAAATTGAAAAGGACCCCCCAGATTGTTGTACCTCTCGCCCTCGGACTGATAGTCGGTTCAAGTGCGATTGCACAAACAGTTCCCATTCCCAGCTTCAACCTGGAGGTCGGACAATCCGCCAATCCTGATCAGGTCGCGTCCACTCTACAGATCATTGCTCTGTTGACTGTATTGACCTTGGCACCTGCGATCCTGATCATGACCACTGCGTTCACCCGGATCATCATTGTCCTCTCTTTTATTCGAAACGCCCTGGGAACCCAGCAGTCACCTCCTAACCAGGTGCTAGTCGGTTTTGCCATGTTCCTGACCTTTTTCATCATGGCTGAACCCTGGTCACAGGTCTACGACCAGGCACTGAAACCATACTTTGATAAACAGATCGGTCAGGAGGTTGCGTTTCAGAAGGCCACTGTTCCCATTAAAAACTGGATGGTTCGCTTCACCCGCGAAAAAGACCTGGCACTGTTCTTACGCATTGCAAAGCTGAAAAAACCGAAAAACATCGGTGAAGTCCCAGTCTGGGTCGTCATTCCAGCATTTGTCATCAGTGAGCTAAAGACCGCTTTTCAGATGGGGTTTATCATCTATATTCCGTTCCTTGTAATCGATATGGTGGTCTCCTCCGTCCTGATGTCCATGGGTATGATGATGCTGCCACCTATCATGATTTCACTGCCCTTCAAAATCATGCTGTTTGTCCTGGTTGACGGCTGGTACCTCATCACCGCCTCACTGGTTAAGAGCTTTACCGGATAAGCATCCAAGGAGAGAAGATGACACCTGAATTTGTCGTATCATTCGCCACTGAAGCCATTACTGTTGCTGTTAAATTATCTGCGCCACTGCTGATTACCGCTCTGGTACTGGGTCTCGCCGTCTCTGTTTTTCAGGCTGTCACACAAATTCAGGAGATGACCCTGGCCATCATTCCCAAAATGGTTGGCGTTGTTGTATTGTTGATCCTATTCATGCCCTGGTTTGTCAGCACTGCCGCCGAGTTCATGGAGAAGACACTCAGCAGTATCCCCTTTTATGTCGGCCTGGGTTAATGCCGAATGAACGGATTCATCAACCCACCCCACCGCATTCCTCTGCTACTGAGATTGGGAATCTGGATCGCAGAAAAATTCACCGGAAAAGAAATGCTGCCGGCCCGGTTGCTCGCATGGGTGCCAAAAGCCGCCATTGGATCAGGGATTCTCGAAGCTCTGGTTGTTCACAAGGACAAAAGCATATCCCAACGCCTGCTGAAGCTGGTGCGCCTGCAAACCTCCTTTACTGTCTCCTGCCCATTCTGTATTGATATGAACGGAGCGGACTACGCCGAGTACAAGGTGACTGAAGAGGAAATCAAGGCGCTGAGGGGCATCATCCCCACAGCCGATGTCACATCGTTTACCGATCGGGAGAGAACTGCACTGGAGTACGTCCAGCTGATTTCCCAGACGCCCATCCGTTTCCAGCAGTCGTTTGTCGACCGGTTGAAACGGCATTTTGATGAAAGGGAAAAAGTCGTTCTGGGCACAACCAACGCGCAGGTCAACAAAAGGGCGCGAATGATTCAGTCACTTGGAATCCCGCCAGCCGGTTTTTCAACCAACTGCAATATTCTGGCGGTCGAATCATACCGCCCACTGGATCCATCGTAATCCACCAATCGTATTAACCATCCACCCCATCAATAGGAGCATAATGAGAGACGATAAGTTTTATGAAGATGTGATGAACAGGGCTTTTATGACACTTCAAAACGGCACTTGAGCAGAAGCAACCCTGCAGGGACTGCAGGAAATATGGGATGACGACAAAAAAGGATTCTCATGGGCTGCAGCCGGATACTCCGGCGCCATCAACAGTGGGAAGACTACCTGTGGATTGCTCATTGGCAGCACCATCGCTATCGGGCTGAAGCATGGTAAGGGAATCAACAAAATTCCCCTGGAAGATAAATCAACCCGGGATAAGGCCAACGCAGAATCATCGGCACTCTACCAGGATTTTATCGAACAGTTCGGATCTACAGACTGCTCAACACTGATCGATTGCGACTTCAGCCAGCCCGGGGAACATGACAGGTATCTCAATGATCAGCTGTACATGAATACATGCCTTCGATTTTTCAACCACGTGATGAATCAGTTTTTCGAAGAAGATAAGAAGGCAAACAACTGATCAGTGCCGGCTGACCACAGATACCAACCGGAATACCAACCTAACGATTTCGATCCTTCAGCAGCTGAGTCAGCTCGGCTGTCTCCTGCTGAAGGATTTCCATGACCCAATCCCGGAAGATCTTAACCTTTTCCTTTTTTTCGTACTCAAAAGGGGTCACAAAATACGACCGGAACCGGGTCTGGACCAGGCTGTCAAACAAGGGAACCAGAAGCCCGGCTTTGACATCTGCTCCGATCAGTGACTCCCGTGCCAGGGCAATTCCCTGGCGAGCAATGGCCGCTTGAATCACAAAGTCCGCCTGCCCGAACTCCAAACCCCGATCCACATCCAGCTGCGCGGCCCCCATCGCTTCAGCCCACTCTTTCCAGGTGGTATTGAAGGGATCCTTTGTCCCGTAATCGTCATGCAACAACTGATAATAACGGATATCGTCCGGGCTGTTCATCGGATGCTCTTCTGTAATCAATTCCGGACTGCACACAGGAACGAAGACCTCATCGATAATATGCTGGACCGATAACCCCGGATAGTCACCAAGCCCGTACCGAATAGCGCAGTCCACCTTCTCCCTGAAAAAATCCACCATGTGATCGCTGGTGTGCACCCGCAGATTAACTCCCGGATATCTGGCCTGAAATTGCGGAATCCGAGGAATTAACCACTTTGCGGCAAATGAAGGCAGTGTTGAAACCGTCAGGGTCTCATTTTCATCCTTTGAACGAATCACCTCAATTTTAGCCTCAATTCGTGCCAGTGCCGGTTCAACCACCTCCAATAACTCCCTGCCCTCCGTTGTCAGGAAGATTTTACGAATTTCCCGCAAAAACAACTGAAATCCCAACTCCTGCTCCAACTGTTTGATCTGAATACTGACCGCCCCCTGGGTGAGATGCAACTCCCGGGACGCTTTGGTAAAACTGAGGTGTCTGCTGACACAGACAAAAGTAGATAGTGCATTCAGGTTCTGAATCATCATAGATTAATATTTTTAATTCATTGATTAGAAATTTTCGTTTGTCAAAACGTATCAAAGGTATCTTATACTAGAGGCAGACAATATTCAATTAGATTTTTTAATATAAGGAGCAACCATGGAAACGGCAAAAATGAACGAAACAGCACCGATCAAGGTTCTGGCAACCTGGTTTCAGCGGTCTGATTCCCGTGAAAAGCTAAAGACGCTGAGTGATCGCAGCCTGAAGGATATCGGGCTGACCCGGCAGGAGATCGCGAAAGAAGTCCGAAAACCATTCTGGAAAGCGTAGTCGAGTAGATTCCATCGGGTTGCAAGGGCGCGGGGACATCGATTTTTCGGGCTGATCCGGATTTTATGCTATCTATCCAGTTGTGG
>JAOZRE010000099.1:11396-13380 GCA_029940215.1 bacterium
TTGTGGTTAGGGTATAATCCCTCGAAGAACCAGATAGATATCCGCAATTGAACCGTTTTTTCAAGGGGCCCCATGCCACCCGATGAATTTGATGAGGACAGCCTGTTTGATGAATCAAGCAAGCCACGAGCCACTGTTAACTATAGTTCTGATGACGAGGATGATATTCCACATGGTGAGGTGGACTATCTGCATGACGTCCCCATCACGATGGTTGCGCAGGTCGGCTCTGTTAAAAGGAGTATGAGGGAGATTCTGAGGCTGAAGCCAGGTTCCACTATTGAATTCGAAAAAGTCGTTGGCGAGCCCATGGATGTTCTAATTGGCGGCCGACTGATGTGCCGGGGTGAGATTGTTGTGGTCAACGAACGATACGGCATCCGAATCAGTGAGGTCATTCGTGCAGAAGATACCGACTCGGATCTGAAGAAGAACTGACAGTTACCTGAAAATCGCCCCCCCCCGCTCTTCTTTCCAACTTCAAGCATATACCGGGCTTACAGGCTGCAGCCCGGATTGTTCTTCACTGTCACTCAACAAGCTTTGCCTTTCCAATCAGATCAATGATCAAATTCTTTTCTATTTTAAACAGTTCGATTTTTCGATAGGCCAGTTTCAATCACCTTTGTTCTGCAGAAAGAGGGAAATCAGGTCAGCCACAATCTTCGCGCCCCTTCCATTGAGGTGGATGGAATCGGTTAGAAACAGAAAACCATTGTCATCGGCGATCTCATCCCAATCGCGGCCAAGCAGGTAGTAAGAGATAATAGCAGTGTAGAGACCCATTCTGTCTCCCCCCTTATAGTCACTTTCTTTGATAACTGGTTTTTTTGCGATGACATCCACCATCTGTTCATTCAACGGCAGATAGGTCAAATTTTCTTCCATAGCAATCTGCCGCACAACAGCCGAATATTCAATCGCTCTCTTGTAGCCAGCGTGGGAGGTATCCTCTGTAATAGGCGGCAATGATAAAAGGGCAATTCTCGCTTGGGTTTCTGCCTGCAGACGATTGACACCCGCACTCAAATTCCTGGCATACCACTCTTTGTCCGGTGTCCGGGGAAGACCCCTCTCTTTGACATAACGAGCAGCATTTTCCGGGTTCAAGGTCGCCAAGGCATCATTGGATCCGATAAGGATAGTGATCACATCAGGCTGACAGCGAATGATCTCATCGATCCGCTGCCGCACATTGTAGGCCAACTCGGAATTGATCCCGGCATTAATAAATGTTACTTTCCTCGGAGGGTAGCGTTTGGCCAGCTCATCAACATAGTTATGGCTCACCTGGCCATGCGTAATACTGTCTCCGATACATACAACCACCTGCTCACCTCTTTTTGAATGCGATTTCAAAAAGGTCTCGGGGCTGTTCACAGGCAGTTTCGTGGCTGACCAGAGGCCGTAACCGAGAATCCCTCCAAGCAACACAATTATCACAATAAGGATAATCAGAGTTTTTTTTAACATGGCGTTATCTGTTGAATGTGACGTGTCATGAATCAGGTGTGGATTTCTGCTCCAGATCTTTCAGTATGTCACTTCCTGTTTTTTTATCCTTGAATACCCGCTTGATAAAAGAGTCTGCATTGTCCCAGTTGATATACTCCCTGACGTCACGGGTTTCCCAGAACGCTTTTTCCTCAGCTTCACTTTTAAAGTCGGGTAATATCTTTGCCATCGGAGAATGTGGATAAATAATTGATGTTATGAGAGGCCGCAACCAGCCAAGTGAATAGTATCGGGTTACCCATGTGGTGTCAAGCCGGAGATACCGTTAGTCAGTTCAGGATTATCAGCGCCCATTTCATGGAAGGCGATCCCCAAAACCACTTATTCCTTCCTTTATGATCCCCTTTTTCGATTTCCGCAGAATCTTTCCGACATCCTTTTACTCCCTTTTTTAATAATGCGAACTCTCTTTACCTGCCCACATCAATAAAATATGAATTCTTCAATCCGAGTACGCAATTCCAAAGGG
>JAOZRE010000458.1 GCA_029940215.1 bacterium
TTAGTCAGTAACTAAGACGCATCGTCATTTAGGAGAACCATTGAAAACATTGATAACGGGTATCACCGGCATGATCGGCTCCCATTTCGCGAGCACGACAATTGAAAAAGGGTGGCCAACATTTGGAATTGCCCGTAACAGCGCCTCCAGCAGAATTGCAGCGAGTCCGGATCCAAATATCTTCCGGGTGGACATCCTGGATCGGGATGCACTGGAGCATGTTATGTCTGATATCAAGCCGGATCTGGTCATACACATGGCAGCCCAGGCCTTTAACAGTATTTCGTGGCAAACAGAAGAAACCACGCATCTAAGCAATTACCAGGGAACAGTGAATGTTCTGAAAATGACTCATCGGGTTGCCCCTGATGCCGCTGTTATTCTGGCATGCAGCAGCGCTGAGTATGGTGATATTCAACCGGAAGACTGCCCGCTGGAAGAGGATCGATTTTTAAGACCAATCACTCCTTATGGTGTGTCGAAGGCTGCAACAGAGTGCCTTGGTTATCAATATTTCAGCAATTTCGGGCTCAAGGTGTTTCTGCCGCGACTGTTCATACATGTGGGCACTGGCCACCCACCCGCAACAGCCATTCAGAATTTTGCCCGGCAACTTGCATTAATCGCTAAAGGCAGGCTTGAACCGGTTGTCAGGGTAGGGAATCTGGAATCGGCTAGGGACTTTATTGATGTCAGGGATGGAGTAGATGCCATGATGACAGTTCTGGAAAAGGGAACACCTGGAGATCCCGTTAATATATGTACCGGAACGGCTTTTAAGATCTCCGATATTCTGGACCGACTGATCAGAATATCGGGGCTGGATATCAAAGTGGAAAAGGATGAGGCGCTGTTCAGACCATCAGATGAACCTTTATTGTTGGGTGATAATTCAAAACTCAAGACTATCGGATGGCAGCAGCAATATACAATTGATCAGACCCTGCAGGCTGTTTATGAAGATTGGCTTTCAAGGATTTAGAAATACCTTGAACCCGCCTATTCATCAGAAGACACAATGGAGGAGCGCAAACTCGAGTCTCCCTCACAAGACCCATAAACTCAATTAAAAAATGAAGCCAATTCATATTGTATTTACCACAATTAACTACCCGGTTGTTATAAACGAACTGTTCGACAATATCAGCCGCTTTGGCCATCTTGAGTTCGTAAAACTCTGGGTTATCGGCGATCACAAAACGCCTCCCGGTTGCCATGAACTGGCAGAAACAACCTCTCAACGAGGCTTGGAAACTGTCTATATGGGGATTGAGGAGCAGGATAACTGGGGGAGCAGGTGTTCAGATTTTTACAGCCGAATTCCCTATAATAATGAGACCAGACGGAACATTGGTTACCTTTGCGCTCTTGAGGATGGTTGTGACGTCATGATCAGTATTGATGATGATAACTTTCCGGTCATAGACTCCGATTTTATCAGGTCACACCGTATAACCGGCAGCGAGTGGAAGGGGCCTGTGATCGTTGAGGAGACAGAGTTCCACAATGTCTGTGAATACCTCGAGTTTGAACCGTCCCGGGCAATTTTCCCCAGAGGATTCCCTTTTCGATTGAGGGGGAGAAAAAATAAGCCGCAACTGGAGCCAGTATCCTCTACCAGCCGAATTGGTGTCACAGCCGGTTTGTGGATACTGGACCCCGATGTTGACGCCACGACCTGGCTGAATGGCCGTATTTCCGGAACCCGGTATCGGGGTGAGCCGCTTCAAGTACTGTCGCAGAACACCTGGACGCCTATCAATACCCAGAATACCAGTATTGTGAGGGAGTTGATCCCTGCATTCCTGTGTATTCCTATGGGTTGGACAGTTCCCGGGGGAAGCATTCAGCGCTACGGCGATATCTGGGGCGGTTATTTCCTACAGTCGTTGATGAAGGGTACTCAATATCTAGCCGCATTCGGTAACCCGATTGTCGAGCATCGCCGAAATCCTCATGATTATATAGATGATCTCAGATTCGAATATTGGGGTATGATTTTAACAGACTGGTTGCTGGACCTTCTGAAAACCCGTTTTTCCCCCACATCTGCAAGTATCATTGATCGAGTGGACGAACTAGCAGACTTTCTAAAGGAAGTTGCCGTACCAGCAATGCCGGATTGGTGTCCGGAAGAGATTGCCGGATTTTTGGACTGGACAGAGAAAAACCTCCGAACCTGGGGTGGCGCCTGCAGACGATTTCTTTAAGCTAATAGTGAAACACGTACAACGAAAAATAGAGATACAGGATTGAGACAATGAAATATGTGAGTACACGTGGTAAGATTGAACCAAAATGCTTTACAGAGGCTGTCATTGAAGGGCTTGCCCGAGATGGGGGATTACTGATTCCGGAACAGGTTCCCGATTTTTCCAGCCAGTTACAAAGGCTTCAGCATCTGTCATATCAGGAGCTGGCTCTGCAGATTTTTCTTCCCTTTGTGGATGGTGAACTGACTGAAGAGACGCTCAGGCAATTGATTGACACCAGCTATCAAACCTTCACTCACAAAAGTATTACACCGCTTGTTACGATGGGGGACGTTTCGATTCTGGAGCTTTTCCACGGACCGACACTGGCTTTTAAGGATGTCGCACTGCAGTTTCTTGGTAATTTGTTCGAAAACCTTCTGAATCGTCAAGGGCACTGCTTGAATATTATCGGGGCAACATCTGGTGATACCGGAAGTGCAGCCATTCATGGCGTCAGGGGAAAACGCGGGATCACGATTTTCATGTTACACCCCAAAGGAAAGGTCAGCCCGATTCAAGAAAAACAAATGACAACTGTGCTGGACGATAACATCGTTAATATTGCGATAGAGGGAACGTTCGATGATGCCCAGCAAACAGTCAAGGCGCTGTTTAACGATCTGGACTTCAAAGATCAACACTCCCTGGGGGCTGTCAACTCCATCAATTGGGTGCGGGTGATGGCCCAGATTGTCTATTACTTTTATGCGGCTTTTCGCTTTCAGGACATGTTTCCCGGAAAGGAGCTGGTTTTCTCCGTGCCCACCGGAAATTTTGGTGATATTTATGCAGGCTATCTTGCTAGAAAGATGGGGCTTCCCATTGAAAAACTCATACTGGCCACCAATGAAAACGATATTCTTTACCGTGTCATGACAACAGGTCAATATAAAATTCAGGACGTCTGCGCCACGATCAGTCCTTCAATGGACATTCAGATTTCGAGTAATTTCGAACGGTTTCTATATGACCTGGTCGGTCAAGATGCGGTCAAGGTCCAGTCACTAATGGAGGACCTTACCACCAAGGGAGAGTTTAGCTTGTCAGATGAGCAACTTGCAGAGGCGCAAACAATATTTCATTCAGCCAGAATCGATACGGAACAAACGATTGATACGATCGCCCGATACCATAAACAGGGATATACGATTGATCCCCACACTGCCGTTGGGATCGCTGCCGCTGAACAATCGCCCTATGACCAAGTCATCTGCCTGGCTACGGCACATCCGGCGAAGTTTAATGAAGCGGTGGTGAGAGCGACAGGAGAAGAACCGGAAACCCCTCCCCCTCTTGTTGGGATCCTGGAAAAGCAGTCACGCTGTAT
>JAOZRE010000459.1 GCA_029940215.1 bacterium
GGAAGAGACCACCGGTTACGAGCTGGGGGGGAACGCCGCCCTCTTCCAGGGGGACTATAAGATCATTAAAGACAGAGGGCCCGTTGCGGACGGCAGGTGGCACCTTTATAACATAGTGACCGATCCCGGTGAAGCCAGAGATCTTCGGGAACAGATGCCGGAACGGTTTTCAGCCATGATGGCAGCCTACAAGACGTATGCCATTGACAACAATGTTCTGCCGGTTTCCGACAGCTATGACCAGAAGAAGCAGCTCGGCATCAATGCGATTATTCTGCATTTTAAAACAGGCGATCCAATTCTCTACGGTAGTATTATCACCTTGATCGTGATTCTGGGTCTGATCGGATGGTTGATCAGACGACTGGTCCGCAGAATACGGAAAAAAGTGTAAATTAGGTCTCATGTCGCCCTGGGGATCATACAAAAATAAATCAGAAAAGAGTTTTAATATGGACATTGAATATCGTCAGCGAAAAAAGAGCCGATACCCCTGGTGGGTCAAAACAGTGGATCGGATGACCACGGAGACCGATGATGCCCGGTTTTCAAAGCCGGATATGCATTTTCTGATGCACCTGGGTCTGGTTGAAGGCGAGCAGGCACAGGCATCAATCGACCAGAGCAAAGAGGTGGTGGCCAGAATGGTCCGGAACAAGGTGCCGGGGAAATCTGTGCGGGATCTGGCCCTACACTATGCTGCCAATACTTATCATAACAGCACGATTGGCTCGTTGGGGGACCCGGTATTCAACGACTTTCCCGGACTTCGTAAAATTCAGAACACCTGGAAACTCCATCCGCCCCAGACTTTGGGGTTGCCAGCCTGGACTGCATCACCCCAGGAGGCGGCTGCAACAATCGAAAAAGCGGCCATCCAGTTGGGAGCTCCGATGGTCGGCATCACGACGATCAACTCAAACTGGCTGAATAAAGGGGTTGAGATCAGCCCGGATGTTGACAAGCTGACCTTTGAGGGAATGACCGCCTTGATTCCGGAGCGTATGAAATATGTCATCAGCCTGATTGGCGTGAACCCGCCGGACTTGACGCTGCGCAATCAGACCGAACTGGGTGCTGCAGGGGACAGGGCCGGCTATGAGGCTGCTGCGATGGCAAGCAACCGGTTGTTTCGGTTTATCAGGGGTCTTGGTTACTCAGCCATTGACGGGATCGCTTTTGCGCCGCAGATTCCCTATGCCATAGCTTCCGGTCTGGGTGAACTGGGGCGGATGAACCGCATGATCAATCCCATTTTCGGCGGAAATGTCCGCATCGGAACGATCATCACCGACTTGCCCCTGGCCATTGACAAACCAATTGATTTTGGGCTTCAGCGATTCTGTGTCGCCTGTAAAAAGTGTGCAACCGCCTGCCCACCGCAGGCATTGAGTCTGGCGGACCAACCGGGTTGGGAGCCATTTAACCAGTGGCAGGCAGGCGGTAAAAAAGTTTACTATGAAGACAACAGGAAATGCAGTATGTTTCAATACGGGTTGGATATTTACTGTTCCACCTGCATGTCGGTCTGTCCCTGGAGTAAGCAGGACAAAACCGCACTGCATGAACTGGCCCATATCATCGGCGCCAAACTTCCCTTTCTGGGAGGACTGCTTGTTAAAATGGATGATCTCTTCGGCTATGGTCTCATCTCTGAGGATCAGAAACTGGAGGAGTGGTGGAATCAGGAGAACCCGGTGCGGGGTGTGGATTCACAGCAGGGGCGGTAAAAGAGGCGGTGCGATCCCGCCTGGAAGCACACAACTGCTGGGAGCCCCTCTGGCATCATCTGGAACGGGACAACACACCAGCATTCAGCACCGGCACCAATGTACTGGGAATATGATCGAATTAAGTCTCATGTCCTCTAAATTTTACTTAAATCAATATAACAAGAGTAGCGTATGGCCAATGGTTATCACATTGTCGGCGATATCGGGTCGCCCTATTCGATGAAGATGCGAGCGATACTCCGCTACCGCCGCCTGCCCTTTATCTGGTCACAGTTGAGCCCGAAACTCAAGGAGGAGACCGCCCATGTCAAACCGCCGGTTATTCCGGTCATCAAGTTTCTGGACGATGGTGTATGGCATGTTGACTCAACACCGATGGCCTATGAACTGGAACAAAAGCACCCGGGGCAGCGGTCGATCATACCGGACGATGCCGGCCTGGCTTTTCTGTCTCATCTGATTGAAGATCTGGCCGACGAATGGATGACCAAGATGATGTATCACTATCGGTGGTGGCGCGAGCCGGATCAGAATTTCTGTAGCTACTGGCTGGCATCATCTCATACCGGGTTTGCCCCGGAAGAGACTGTTCAGGGTATCGCCGATTTTCTAAAGGAGCGACAGGTCAGCCGCCTGGCGCTGGTGGGCAGTACCGAAACCACCAAGCCGATTATTGAAGAGAGTTTTCTGGAGGTGATCGACATTCTCGATCAGCACATCGGAGAAAGCCGTTTTCTGTTTGGTTCCCGACCGTCACTGGCGGACTTCGGTATCTTCGGTCAGTTTTCCCAGTTGAATCACGACCCGACCTCACTGGGCATCATCAGGGATAAGTCCCCTCGCTTTTCTACCTGGATTGACCATCTTGACGATGCAAGTGGTTTGGAAGACGGAGAATGGATCGATCCGTCACAACCGTTACCTGAGGGGGTCATCCGTCTGCTAAAAATGACGGAAGAGGTCTATCTGCCGTTTCTGATTGCCAATGATGAGGCTTTGAAAAATGGTGAAGAAACCTTTACGGTCGGGATAATGGGCCGGACCTATCAACAGGGGACCTTCAAATATCAACAGAAGTGCCTGAACTGGCTTCGGGAAGAGTACTCGCAACTGCAGGGGGCACCAAAGGAGAGGGTGGATGCCTGGTTCAATACCGGAGACCTGTTCAAGGAGATTGGATTTAAGCATGCCCAGTTTGTGGACCGGGCCGGGGACACCTTTCGCTGAAAAGGCGAGAACGTTTCCACCACCGAAGTGGAGGAGATGATTGATGCCCAGGAGCAGGTCAAGGAGTCAACGGTTTACGGCGTTCAAATACCCGGTACAGACGGCCGGGCCGGCATGGTCTCTATTATTTCCAACACCAGTCAAGCAGAATTCGATTTCAAGGCTTTTGCTACTGCGGTCAAAAAGGGACTGCCATCTTACGCAGTTCCTATTTTCCTCCGGTTTCAAGAGGAGTTCGAGTTAACCGCAACCATGAAACGCTGAAACGCATCAAGGCCAGACTGCAGGAGGGTGGTTTTAACCCCGATGATTTAAAGGATCCACTGTACGTGATGCTGCCGGGCGAAGCCGCATACACAGAGCTGACCCCCGCTGTTTATAGTGACATTGAGAAAGGACAATATCGGTTCTGATAAAGGGACAAACAGACAATAATCAGGGTGCCCTTAAGCGATGCCGTTTTGAATAAATAGCTGAATTCGCCTGTGAATTGCGACTTATGTCCTTTAAATTCATTTTAACTAATGTTTAATTCGTCCAGTTATAATGGTCTCAGGTAGACTGCCTTTTGCCGGTGTGATATTCAGGCTTTAAAACCTCGCATTTTTGTTAAC
>JAOZRE010000460.1 GCA_029940215.1 bacterium
AGCACCACCCGTTTAACGTCCTCCCTGGTAGCGGCTCTGCAAATATTACGGGTCCCGCCGACTGTCACCTCCACATACTCTTTCTTTGGCGCCCAGTCTGTCACAACAGCTGCACAGTGAATAACAATATCGATGCCTGACATCACGCGATTCACATGCCTTTCGTCCCGAATATCCCCGCGGACAACCTCGACTCCTCTATCTACCAGTTCTTTCGCATGGATATTGCCCGGCCTGACAATAGCGCGAATTTTATCCCCCTTTGCCAGAAAACGGTCGACAAGATGTCCACCGATAAATCCGGTCGCACCGGTTATCAATACATAACTCATAAGCTTCCTCTATCCATCAGTTGGGCGGCATTCAATCCGCAAACGGCGGCGATCTGGTCATCGGTTAAGCCGGATGATTCCATCTCCCTGAAGTAACGATCCGGCTTTAGCAGTGGGAAATCACTGCCAAAAAGAATACGCTCAATGCCGATCAATTCTGCTGCCAGCTTGTATATGCGGTTGTCATAAAGATAAGGTGACGCCGCGGTATCAAAATAGACGTTTTCCAGCAACGGCTTCAGCCCTTTCTTCATCAGGTGATATAAAAAAAGCCCACCGCCCCAATGCGCGAGAATAATGAGGTTCTTCGGAAAACGCTCCAGAAAACTGGAAATCTGCTTCAGCGTTATGGGGGCCTTCCCCGGATAGTCGTGTCCAACTGGCTCGTTTGTATGAATCATGACAGGCAGATTTTTCGAGTGGCAAAATGCCATCACCGGATCCAGGGCTTCAAGCACCTCTTCATCAAGCCCGCGTTCATAAAAGGCGAGTTCCCCTACACCCGAAAGTCCGCCTTCCAGACAGCGCTCAATTTCAGCAACCGGATTTTCCATGAACGGGTCCAGGCAGCAGAAACCAATCAAACGGCCCGGAAAGCGTCTGACAGATTCAATCACATAACTGTTTTGCAGGCGGGTTGTTTCAGCCTGCTGCCAGGGAAACCCGAAAACAATCGACTGGTCGACCCCCTGCTCATCCATGCTCACGATCATCTCATCCGCACCGACCAGCCTGGATTTCTCATCCCGATAGAGCAGTTCAAACCCGAGCTCACCTGAGAAAAAGGCCTTCCGGCAGTTGCGAATCTCATCTGGAAAAATATGTGTATGACAGTCGATAATCATGGGATACGATTGATTGAGAATAGGTCGTTGTTTTGTGAAGGGGTCCTGTTACGCCCCCCCTTGAACAATCAGTCTCCACGAACAGTGCTGCTATTTCAACCCGATTTTTCAGTAGTCAGGGTGCAAGGTCAAACAGATGCTCAATAGAGCAGGCGTGAGAAAGGAGAAGGTGATTCACCACAGAGTCAGTTAAGTAAAAGCAGACCAGAGTGTTTGCCGTCAGGCCCTTTCAGTTGCTTGGAGGAATTTCCTAGATGATCTCAGCGAAATAGAGCGGCCGAAACGCCATTGTTTGAGCGTCAGCGAGTTGGCGTTTCAGCGATTTGAGCCGTAGATCATCTTGAAATGGATCTGCTAACTGAAAAGGTCTGATGACAAACACGGAATATACTCTGGATGCCGGGTCACTGAATTTCCGATACTTTGAGGAAAGAACCGGCATCACAGGATAGAGGCTGGCCGAAAACTCTTTGATCAGGGGGTGACAATATTGAACTGCCCCGTGGGCGGTTTCATAAATGAGAAAAAGCGGATCAGATCTTCTACATTTCCATCAATTTTAAGCTCTCCAGACTCCGCCGCCTTGATCATGGTGGTCTGCTGGGTAAAGATCCTGATATAGAGCTCGTGTGTCATTGTCAATGTTGCATTGGCGTTGGGATCCGGATCTGTCTGATAGTGATGCAGAACTGCATTTTCCAGTCGCAGCACGTAGCTTTCATTGCGATCCGTAAAAACGAAATTGATCGCCATTTCCACACCATCTGCTTCCGGGCCATCCAGGCGCACTGACATAATATCAAAGAAACTTGAGATCGGCATCTGCTGGATCAACTCCATCCCATTAGTGAACATTGGCACATTTTTCATGACGCCATGACGAAGTTCCAGTGCAGCAGTCAGGTACACATCGCGCCATGGACCTGATTCAGACTGATACCCCAACTGGTCATAGGTGCAGGCCAGCAACGCTTTTGCTTTTTCATTGTCCGGCTCGGCGAAAACCAGGTGATTCAACACCTCAGCCACCCAACGGTAGTCCCCTTCATCAAAAGAGGATTGGGCTTTCTGCAGTAAGTTATCAGCCCCACCCATGAAAGCCACATACTTTGCCCCCGACTCTGCCGGGGGAAAGGGATTTAAATTGGCGGGATTGGCGTCATACCACCCAAAATAGAAGTTATAGACCGCTTTTGTATTGTGACGCACCGTACCGTAGTAATCCCTGTTGGAATAGGTTCGGCTGAGGGATTTTGGGAATTTGATCTCTTCGGCGATTTCCCTGGGGGTCAGGCCGCTATTTGCCAGGCGCAGGGTCTGATCATGAATGTACTTGTAGCTGTCCCGCTGGGTTTTTAGAAAATCAATCACTTCGCTGTTGCCCCAGATCGGCCAGTGGTGAGTACCAAAATAGACCTCGGCATCACCGAAGAGCATCAGCGCCTCGTCGATATAGCCACTCCACTTGAGAGCGTCCCGCGCTTTGGTACCGCGCAGCGTATAAACATTGTGAAGATTTCGGGACACGACTTCTGCACCGCAGTACGTCTTTAGGTCAGGCAGGTAGAAAGTCAGCTCTGCCACAGCTTCAGATTCAGGGGCGTTCTGAAAAACAAACCGCACCCCATCAATTTCCATCTCCTGCGGTGTTTCAGTAATCAGGTCCGTCGGAGCCAGAATTCCGATTTTACCCATGGCCGGTTCTTTTCCAAGGCCGGTACACACATGCCCTCTTTCAGACCGGGTCAGCCACTTACCATACATGAACTGCGACCGTCGTCCCATGGCCGCACCAGCGATAACCGATTCACTGACTGACTCTTCCATAAATCCTTCGGGGGCAATAACCCGCACCCCTTTTTCTGCTATTTTACTGGCAGGCATGATCGCTGCGATTCCACCGAAGTGATCAATATGACTGTGGGTAAAAATAACAGCCACCACCGGTTTAAGCGTCAAATGCAGTCCAGCGAAAGCCATGGCCGCCGCAGCGGTCTCCTTGCAGGTAAGAGGATCCACAATGATCCAACCGGTTTGACCTTCGATGATTGTCAGGTTGGCCAGGTCATACCCACGCAGTTGGTAAATTCCCTTGGTGACCTCAAACAGGCCATGGATATTGTTTAACTTCGCTTGTCGCCAGAGACTTGGATTGACGCTGCTCGGGGCCTCACCCTGGATAAATTCATAAGAGGTCTGGTCCCAGACTGTGGCTCCCTCAGGTTGACTGATCACCAGGGCAGGATCCCGGGCGATTAAACCCCGTTCGGCCTCCTTAAAATCCTGCTGGTTATCCTGCGGAAGATCCTTCAGAACTTCCTGATTGGCGCGGATGGTAAATTCGGTCGGTTCGGTATGCCCTTTGGCATCCGTATTTTCTTGATCTGATGGT
>JAOZRE010000461.1 GCA_029940215.1 bacterium
AAAGCAAATCATCAAATATCGGAAGAGACCGGTGTGAATCTGCAGAAATTTCAGCTCTATCTGGAAAAAAGGGGTATCGTATCTTCATTGAATGGAATCCAAAATTCTGGGAAAAAGGCAGCCCAGATCATTTCAAATATGATGCAGTTCAGTCGAAAAAGCGAATCCAACATGGCCCCTACTAATCTTGCCGCTTTAATAGAAAACGTTCTTGATCTGGCCAGTAATGATTACAACTTAAAAAAGAGGTATGATTTCAGAAATATAAAAATCGTAAAAAAGTTTGATACAAACATCACTCTTGTTCCCTGTACTGAAACCGAAATCGAACAGGTCCTTCTCAACCTCTTGGGTAATGCAGCTTGGGCTATGGAAAATGATGAAACCGACAGATTGCCTCAAATTACCCTGCGACTAAAACCTGAAAATGAAGTAATCCGAATTGAAGTTGAGGATAACGGACCGGGTATAGATGAGATAACCAGAAAACGAATTTTTGAACCCTTTTTTACTACGAAACCGGTGGGTGAGGGAACCGGATTGGGACTCTCAGTCTCGTATATGATCATAACCAATAACCATCAGGGCACTATGAAAGTTGATTCTGAGCTTGGAAAGGGAACCAGATTTACGATCGAGCTGCCATTGGAGAGAGAAAAGGGAGTGGGGTGAAAAAAGTAAACTCTGCTAAAAACGTAGAACGGCGGAACGTTCTGGGTATTTTTGCCTTGTTATTCCGTCCATAACCATCATGCGACCTCCTGATGGTAGTATTTCAGCGCACCTCCCCTCCCAAGCGTAACCGTCATTTAATTTTCATATTCCGATTTTCAGGTTCATGATCTTTTAAAGGAAGTAGCAAACGATTATTTTCCTTGATGATTTTTTTCAGTGTAAAGGATTATGTAATCAATCCAGTTGGAGTTATCACCTGAACCATTTCAGAATTGTCTCTAGTGTAACAATACATGGGATTTCTTTCAATGCCATCAAGCCAAAGCGCTTACCGATCTCTGCCAATTGAATACGTTCATTGTTATTGAATTGAACTGGTTTTTAAAGTTTAGATTTCAGGATTCTATTTTCCGCTGCAAGATATTCATTTGTGTCACAAGGGATAGTTACGCTTTCAATCTCAAATTGCGGCTGTTTTTCTATATTTCTTCCCAAAATATTTCCCCAAAAACACCGTTTGAGTGTCCACTTTTGAATTTATCGACAGCGAGATGTCTCTATTTTTGCCTCGATGCTATTTTGAGAACTCACAGCTGGGATTTAGGTTGAGCCTGCAAAGAACATCGACATTTTATATTTGCCATAATTACTTCAAACCCGTACGTTTCCATGAATAGACAAAGCCTTTCGATATTTCATTGTGATCACTTTTTTATCTCTATTTTCAAAATATGAAAAAAAAATCTCAAGCAATCGTTGCACTCTTGTTTTTGATAAGTTTGGTGGCCTGTAAATCTTTGCAAAATGGAGGTGGAACAGACTGGGCAGCCGTTGATTTATCCATCAGCGATCCCGCTCAAAGTCATCAATTCCAAGCCTCATACTCCGGAAATATCGGTTCCTCTCTGATTTTGGCTGTACCTGCAACCATCGATTCGGTCAACCCTTCCAGCTTTCTCTCTGAGTATTATGACGGCGGTATGCTGAACTTAACCAATGGTTCAGTAGAATTGAATGTCCCGCTCAATACCCCGCTGCGCATCGTCGAAGTAATCTTCGTTGACGCATGGACTCTGGGCGAGGCTACATCAGGACAAACCATTGCTGCTGCAACCGGTATATCAGAAGAAATCATCATCAATGGTACAAATGACAACGTCAGCGTATTCATTCAATTGACCAGTGTCAACCATGATTTCTTCAGTAAGGCATACATCAAGGCCTCCAACGCTGGCGAACAGGACGAGTTAACCATGGTGGCCATTTCAGGCGATACCATTGTGGCCGGAACCAGCAAAGAAGAAAGCCTCCAGACCACAATTACCAATGGCAGTGGCGCGAGCAGTGACGATACAGGGTCCGGTGTTGGAGCAGCCTACGTTTTCAACAGAAGTGACTCAATCTGGAGCCAGCAGGCCTATCTCAAGGCACCCAATGCTGAATCGAGTGATGCATTTGGCGGCTCGGTTGCTATTTCAGCCGAAACCATCGTTGTCGGGGCTCACATGGAAAGTAGTTCCCAGGCAACCATCACCAACGGAAGCAGCGCCAGTAGCGACAATAGCGCATCGGAATCCGGTGCGGGGTACGTCTTTGTCCGGAATGGAAGTAATTGGAGTTCACAGGCCTATCTCAAGGCACCCAACGCTGAAACGGGAGACCGGTTTGGGAAAGTTGTCGCCATTTCAGGTGATACCATCGTGATCGGGTCTCAATATGAAGGTAGCAACCAGACTACCATCACCAATGGCAGCGGCGCCAGTGCCGATAACAGCGCCGCAGATTCCGGTGCGGCGTACGTCTTTGTGCGGAGTGGAACGACCTGGAGCCAACAGGCCTATCTCAAGGCATCCAATGCTGAAGCCGGGGACAGATTTGGTGTCAATGTAGCCATTTCAGGTGATACCATCGTGGTCGGAGCCTCGGAAGAAGATAGTGCCCAGACCACCATCACCAATGGCAGCGGCGCCAGCGTCGACAACAGTACCGTCGAATCTGGTGCTGCCTACGTTTTTGTTCGAAGTGGAACGACCTGGAGCCAGCAGGCCTATCTCAAGGCACCCAATGCCGGATCGGGCGACGAATTCGGCAGCACGATTGCCATTTCAGGCGATACGATAGCAGTCGGAGCCCCATATGAAAGTAGTGCCCAGGCCATCATTACCACCATCGCCAGCAGCGACAACAGCGCCAGCGAATCCGGTGCGGTGTATGTCTTTGTGCGGAGTGGAACGACCTGGAGCCATCAGGCCTATCTCAAGCCCTCCAACATCGACGCAGGCGATCGGTTTGGCGCCGCGCTCTCCATTTCAGACGATACCATCGTCTCCGGAACACCAGTCGAAGCCAGCAACCAGGTCTCCATTACCAACGGCAGTGGTGCCAGTAGCGATAACAGTGCAACCGGCGCTGGTGCGGCGTACGTCTTTGTCCGGAACGGAGCGACCTGGACCCAGCGGGCCTATCTCAAGGCCCCCAATGCTGAAGCAATGGATTACTATGGCTTCTGCGCCATTTCAGGCGATACCATCGCAGTTAGCTCGATGTTTGAAAGCAGTAACCAGACCACTATTACAAACGGCGATACGGCCAGCTCTGATAACAGCCTCCCCGAATCCGGCGCTATCTACGTCATTACACGAGATTGATTCCAATTCAACCCGTTTTCCGGGACCTGGGCATAAAGATAACAGCCCGGCTCCCGGATCTGAATGAAGGACTTAGCTATTCCTCGTCAAACATAAAGAGTCCGCACCATTCACACATAGAGGAGATCCTGCTGAAAATTACGGTTTTAAACGGCAGTCCCAAGGGGGATTTAAGTATCACGCTTTAGTATATCAATTTTATCCAGAAGAAATATCCCGAAATTGAGATTTGCGTTCATCA
>JAOZRE010000100.1 GCA_029940215.1 bacterium
CCGGTTTTCCACATATTTGTAAAAAGGTGAAAAATCTGCTCCTGCAATTCTGGCCTGTAGCAAATTGTCGTTTGTTGTCTATAGCAACAAATATTCCAGGCGTTGGGGCCACCCTCCGGCCCGGTGATGTAACTCGTTAAAATATAGATTGATTTGCCACGAATACAACCATCTATTTTTCATAAAAAGCCTGAAAACAGTCCGTGTCATAAGAAAATCAACCCTGTTGTTGTCTAATAAAACAGTGTTTGCTGTTTTATTGAACAGTACTGTACAATAAAACATTATTTTGAGTGCAATAAAAAAAGAGGCTGAAATGAAAGATGTGTTGCAAAAAGAGTTACAGGTCAGGAAACCTGAATTAATCCGCCATTTTAAAACAGCTATAGCCCGGGGAAGCGCATTTGAGGAGGGTCTGCTGGCAATGCTCCACTTCTTTGCCGAGTTAATGCCCCTGGACTGTATATCCGTCACCTGTCAAAACCGCCGGTCTCTCCTGGCAGGATGCACAGTCTGTCATCGATAACAAGGATTGGGAAGCGGAACTTGAAGAAAACCGGCTGGCCATGATCGGCTTTGGCTGCTGGAGCGTTCCCAGTTACCGATTGTATGACAGCAAGGGTGATGAGGTCCTGGCAGTCTGGCGACAGGACCGATTGTGGCTGGTGGCTCGTGAGATTAAACGGTTACTGGCTAAGGCATAAAAGAGGTCGTCTATTGACGTAACTATTCAGCAGCCCCTGCATAAATCCGCCACACCTCTGGTGCTACTTTCGTTCAATGCTGTCGCTTAGCTTCTCGAGTGTTTCTCATTTGTGTAATAGAAACACATCGCCTCTCAAGTACCACCAGAGGTAAGGCTACAGCACGTTATAATCAAAAAGTAAGAGATGGATAAAATTGTCTAATTAAACCCCACACTCCGGCCCAGGATCTCCTGCTCTTTGTAGTGCATAAACTGCTTTTCATAGAGCTCTTTGTATTTTTGCCCAAGGGACATCAGTTCTTCGTGGCTGCCCTGTTCCTCTATAACTCCGCTGTCAATGAACAGGATCCGGTCAGCACGCCGAATCGTTGACAGCCGGTGGGCAATGATAAAGCTGGTTCTGTTCTTTAACACCTTTGGCAACCCCTCGTGAATCAGGTGTTCGGTTTCCGGATCTACTGAGGAGGTGGCTTCGTCCATGACCAGTACCTGGGGATTCGCCAGGATAGCCCTGGCAAAAGAGATTAGCTGTTTCTGGCCGCTGGAGAGCTGCCCCCCGCCTTCCCCGACCTCGGTGTCATAACCGTTTTCCAGATTGATAATAAAATCGTGGGCGTTAACGACTTTTCTAAATTCCAGTTCGTCTATCTTGTTCATTTCCCCATCTATAGCCAGCTCCGGGCTTTGATGGTTATTGTTTATTTTTTCTATCACCTCCAGGGAATCTTTTATCCCCACCTTTGTTTTCAATAAATGATAAAGGCGCTCTTTCGAGACCTGAGCCGGCAGCATTTCACCAAATTTCCGTTTTAAAAAATCTCGGAACCCCTAACCAGCAAAACCCGGACTTTCGTTCTGATCCCAAGCAGTATCCTCAATGGGAACATAGACAATCTCATCCGGTATTTCAGGTGGACGAGGCGGATCGCGGGCAGACTCCTCTTCCCATAAATTCAGATATTTCAGGATCTTTTTTATAACAACCGGACTATCTATAAACGAAATTATGGACATTTCTGACTGGCATTCCGGACAAATCACGGATCGGTTTTTCAAATCTTCTTTATGCACTCACGCCAAGTAAGGGAAGAAACCTTGATGATAGGAATTCGCTTTTTGCAAGGTAAGCGGTAATGCATCCGGTTTGCAGATGAGTTCCTCTTGACGAAAAACTTCCTAATGACTATTATTTTTGTCATTAGCTTCGATAAAGCCAAAATAAATAGGCGTAAAAATGAATAAGCAGCTCCCCATAACGATTCGTAAGGATCTAAAGAAACTTGGTGAATCATTAAAAAAGGCTCGGCTTCGGAGGCGTATTAAAATGACGACAATTGCCGACCGTTCTGGGATTAGCCGTGAGACGCTGGCAAAAATCCAGCGAGGTGATCCCGGAGTAAGCATCGGAAACTATGCGGCCGTAATTTTTGCACTTGGCCTTGGAACTGCCTGGATGAACCTGGCCGACATTACCGAGGACCCGGTGGGACAGGCGCTTGATGAGGAACGGCTTCCGAGTCGGGTCAGGGAAACCAGTGTATAGGAGCAGATCATGGCCAAGGCAAAAGAGATATTCGTCCATGTCGACCTGCAAGACAAAACTCATTTTGTTGGCCGTTTATGGGCCCACACAGGCAAGCAAAGCGAAAGTGCATCATTTGAATATGATCGCAACTGGCGAGAAGCTCCTGTCCGCTTCTCTCTGGAACCAGCTCTGAAACTTGGAGAAGGATCTTTCCATACGCCAAAAGGGAAATCCATGTTCGGCTCTTTCGGGGATTCTGCCCCAGATCGGTGGGGCCGTGTTCTCATGAAGCGTCTTGAGGCTAGAGAAGCCAAGGTGGAAAAGCGCGCACGTCATCTGTTGCATGAGTTGGACTACCTGCTGATGGTCAATGACTTGGCCCGGCAGGGAGCGCTTCGATTTGCTGAACAGGAAGGTGGGCCATTTCTTGCGAAGGATACGGACACGGCGATCCCGCCAATTATTGAGCTCGGCCGCCTTTTATCGGCTTCAGATCGGATCATCGAGAAAAGGGAACTGGACCAGGACATTAAGGATCTGGTGGTACCTGGTGCATCGCTCGGCGGAGCTCGCCCCAAGGCATCCATTGTTGATACGGATGGTAAGTTGCTGATTGCCAAATTCCCAAGTGTAAATGACGATTGGGACGTCGAGCTTTGGGAATATATTGCATTTAAAATGGCTGCTAAGGCCGGAATAACCGCCCCGGACGTAGAGTTAAAAAAAGTCGGAGGCAGGAATGTACTCCTGCTCGACCGTTTTGACCGCCATGGAACAAAACGTATTCCTTTCCTTTCAGCCATGAGCATGCTCGGCTATTCGGACGGCGACCAGGGAAGCTACCTTGAGATCGCTGAAGCGTTAAGCCAATACGGTGCCAGCACCTCCGAAGATCTCAGCGATTTGTGGCGCCGGATTGTCTTCAATATCATGATTTCAAACGTTGATGACCATCTTCGGAATCATGGTTTCCTTTATGCGGGAGGTGCCGGCTGGCGGCTATCCCCTATATATGACCTGGAGCCAACGCCGGAACACGAAAAACAACGCGTACTTCACACTTTCATCGACCTCGATGATGGAACAGCTTCGCTTGAGTTGGCATACTCCGTTGCAGAAGAATTCGGGCTCACTCTAAAGCGAGCGAAAAATATTGCCAAAGAAGTGGCGACAGCGACCCAAACCTGGAACAGGGACGCAGCACTTCTCGGCGCCAGCAGGGCCGAAATCGAGCAGATGCAGACAGCTTTTGACCACAATGATTTAAAACATGGACTGAAGGGATAGGTAAGGTTACAGGAAAATACTTTTCATAGAGGACTTTACGTGATTTGATTATCTGTTCCCCTCAGGCAGCGGATCTATGATAATATTTGAATACACCTCCCAAGCGGGATAAACAATCAATATCACCTTCACGATTACATGGATCAAAATCATCAGAAGGAAATAACAAACGAAAGCAGTCGGATTGGAATTTGATACATTTTTCGATTTCAAACGACCGTGATTTCAAGGCAAATTACGCTGGTATTATTCAAATATCGGAAAAAGGGATTAATTTTGATTTGATGACGAAAAAGCACTTTCCTATAACCTGAACTAATAACAACTGATCCCAATTAGAAAATGATAAACCGCCGTTCTGCTGATAGCATCCTGTTCAAGGATACGGTGGGGTTATCATTTGCAATGTTTTTGGTGGGGCATCAAATGATGAAAACAGGCTATCCTGGCGTTTGATGATCATATCAATCAACTTCAGTGCTCTTGAAATGACTGTGGGGTGTGACACATCGTAAATAAAATACCGCTCACCCTTAACTTTCCTGCATTCATTGATGATTCCCATATCCGCGTATTTTTTCTCTGCACCGTAAACAAAATAGGGGTGAAATGTATATTTTTTCTCCCCGTCGTTTGTGTATCCCGTTCCTGGTTGTTGGTTTTTGAGTTCTGCCCCCATTATGAGAAGTTGTCCAGTGAGTACGCTGTCTTCAGCATCATGGACCATAAAGGGAAGCGCCCACTCGTGACGGGGCGACCGTCGTATGATCTGCAGATGGTTTGGCGCCTGGGTGAACATTAATTTTGTTTTGGTTTTCAGTTCGTTATATTGTGCAGGTTCCAGCTTGGTCTTGAATAGTTTGAGAAGTCTTGAGAAATGGGAATTGCTCTCCCAGAAAAAAGGAAAACTGATTTCATCCGATTTGATCAATTGAACTCCAAATTCTTTTGGAGATCTTTTTGGTTTTTTTTGTGGAGCCTCCTCTGGATTTTTCTTGACTGGCTCAGCATTTTCCACCTTTTTTTTGCGCAAGTTGGCTTTGTCACTGAACGTTTGGATGGTTTTCATTGATTTCTTGGCAAGCACTTTTGCCTTATCAAAATTTAATACGTCGCGTGCGAAACTGCCGAAAGTTTCAGACATTGGATCAACCGGGGTCTGCATATCCGGATCAAGCCCGTCATTGACTTCTGCTATTATGTCATCAAACACCTTTTTAGGTAGCGTTTTCAGCAGTTTGATTTCCATCTCCGGTCGCTTGGCAATGATTTGAGCAAAGGTTTTACTGCCAAACTTGTACTGTTCAAATACCTCTTGTTTTCGGGGATTGTTTTTCAAACGCTGGCTGATCCATTGAACAAGGAATTCCTGCCGGATTATTTCATAGTCAAGGTAGTTGATTTCATACTCATGCGTTACACCATCCAGGTCACCCCTGATCATTGACTTGTAATATATGCAAAAAAAGTAATTGCGGTACTCAAGGCTATCCAGAATTTTGCTGTTAACGAGACAATTACCGTTTTTCTTGCGGCTCAGGATCGATTCCGGGAGAAATATATCCTTGGGGAATGCTTTCAAATAGCGGGATTGATAATTTTTTTTAATGCAGATCCGAAAAACCATCGTCAAGCTTTTTTGAAGATTTTCGAGGGTAGTCGCTGCCTGCTGTCCTGAAATAATCGAAGAGGACCAGCTTCTGCCAGCCAGCCATTTTCTGAGGGTCTGAATTGTCTCGATGGTTCGGGTCAGCTTGTACATGTCCCATAATACACGGAGTTCCTTCTCCTGCTGATTTAGCGAATTGGAAACAATTTTACTCTGTTGTGTATGGTCTGCAAGTTGGAAGAAATGTAGTAAAAAGCTTTTGATGTTTCCCTGTTGACTGAAGGGGGGCAGAAACAGAAGATACTTTAAGCGTATTTCGGAATCTGCAACTGAATTGACTATCCATTCCAACCGCTTCTTCAGAAACATGCTTAAAAAGCCATCAACCGCGTAGTATTCTGCATTTTCTTGCTGGTAGGAATTCATCGAGGTGACATCACCACCTTGACTTTGTTCCACCCATCTTTCCCATGATGAGATCCGAGTCAGGTAATCGGCTTTTAATTGAGTTTCATTCGTGTTTTCTATCAGATGAAGTAGATCAATGAGTTTTTTCTTTTTTGTCATAGCTGAATTAATCCTACTTTGTATCCCTGGACCTGATGTAATCTGCCTATTTTAGTAGACAGAACGAAAGGGAAATATCATCAGGATAAAATCGAGAAAAGATGATTTCTGAAAAAACATCTAACCTGTTTCTGATCTTTTAAGCTGGGTAGGAATCGAACCCGCTATAGATGACAACTGGGAGTTGTTTTTGCAGACTGGGTTAAAGCGATGCACCGGCAGACAGTGTGACCGCTAAACAGTAATGGCTGCAAAGACTTCAAGAGCCCTTTCGCCAAAAACATCTTTCCTATCCAAATCACAGGCGATGGAGACATTCCTGTCCGACTGCAGGTCCAGTAGATGGTGGTGTGTGAGATCTTGTCCCTGGCCGTTTCTGACCACAGCCACAATCGGTCGGTTAAGATCCCGTTTCCCTTCCGGGACATTCATCACAAATCCAAGGCTGCCATCGCTGAGTTCGACCAGCGACCCTTTTGGATAGACACCCATCTCGCTGATAAACAGATCAAACGCATACTGATCTATCTCCACTCCGGCCAGTGCTTCCAGGTTATAATGGACCCCATATTTAGGACACGACTTTAAGGTGTATTTTGTGCTTGCCTCAATATCAAAATTCATGTTCAAACCCTTGAAACACGAAAGCAAGTTCTTATCATCTAATTAATTGAATCATCAGCAAACAACTCGAACGCAAAAATAAATGGTAGCAGTATTAAACCAGCAGCACATATCAGTTTTCGATTCATAACCTGCCTTTGTTGATTGCTAACAAAGAATGAAGCAATGGTTGCGACAATCACAAGTTTACTTAACCGGGTTTCCGTAGATGTCGAATTGATCGTAGCGCACCCAGGAAACATCGTAGTCTGGATCCCGGTCAAACTTAAGGGGCTTGGCCCACGCCTCCTTGATAGCAGGATCGTAGTCCGACGGTAATTCTCCTGAGGTTCTCTTGGACAGCTCATCATGCAACGGCATGAAGATACGGGCGAGCTCCACCGGCATTTCATCGCCTTTGCCGGATGGTGATGACTTGGTAACGGGGCGGCACATCTTCTCTTTGTCAAACCGGAATGCGGTCTGGTTATATTCGGCAGACTCTTCCTGTTCTTCCTCGGTCATCACAACATTGACGGTTCTCCCTACAGGTACAATGGGTGTGTAGACTCCCTTCGTGAGTTTATCGGCCGGTTCCAATTCCCCGGGCAACGGTCCCGCGCCGACAGTAACCCGACCATGGTCGAAATGGGCCCAAAAGCCGCCATGGGATCCGTCGGGAAACCCATAGTGGGGTGTGTCCGTGAATTCTTCCGAAAAGGTATAGACCAGGTCCCTGATGCCATGCGCATACTTTTCCGAGGTAGCCCGCGTGGATAGTATGTATCGGGTCGAGTTGACCCATTCAGGTGTCATAAAAACAAAGCGCGGCATTGTGCGCGGCGCCATTGCGTCATGGAATGAGTGCAGTACCGAGGTCAATACCTGGTGCTCTGGCATACCCCCGTGGGATACCCATTTGGAAAGTTTCCCCAGGCGATCTTTAGCGGTCATAACCATCGCCGGGTCCTTGCCGTGATACTGAATCCGAGCCAGATTGCTGAGGATAGAGTGATCGCCCTCTATTTTATAGCTGCATTCCTCCGTCGGTAGCGCCTCTGGGAAGATGGACACTGATGAGCCGTTGAATCTGGCATGCCACGCCAATACTGAACCGCTATGGAGATATGCCGGTGCATTGTGAGCAACCACGCAAAGTGTAAATGAATCAATTTCACTCAATCCTGCAGCCTTTTCAGCGGCCACTGCCGACATTGCCTCATCAGCCGCAGCCACCCACTCTGCGGATGCATAGGTTAGATCACCAATTCCTTCGGGCATAGCTGCCAATAAGACAGACGCCTGCATGTTCTCATTGCTCATGTGTTGCTCTCCTTTGAATTTTCAGTCGGGCGATAACAATCATCGGTTTCTCCTGTATTGAATGGTTACCAGGAAAAGAAAGCTCCTTCTTTAACCTGGTACAAGCGTTTAAAAAACAGTTAAGTGTTTCTCATTCGGATACAGAAACACGTCACCGATCGTCCTTACAAAAGACCGAGTTTGAGGTAGGAATTACCCGTAGCGGTTAACGATTCATCAATGGCGTATGTGTTGAGCCCTAACTCCTGTTTAGCGAGCATACAATAGGAGCGGGGACTATCTACGGTTTTTTGAGCCGGCTTTCCATCTTTCATTTCTTCACCGCCGACCGTTTTAATGGCGGGGAAAAGAGCTGCCAATCGCTCCTGCATTTGCCACGTGAACAACTCACCTGAACGATCGCTGGCTGAGAGAATATAGCGAGAGCCATTTCTCGCCAGTGGGCTCTCGATGCATAATCGATGGGCTTGGCCAACATCCCGCACATCGACATTATTCCAGAGCATTCGGCCCCCTTCCTGCGCCTTATTGGGTTTGCCCTTCATCATAAACCGGAGGCGATTCTGCCAACTCCAGGATTGGTCGTGATTTGCACACATCAATGGGCCAATGACATGCAGAGGTAAAAGGGACATGGCTTCGAATCCGCCGTCATCAGCCGCAATCTGGTAGATCATTCTTTCCGCTCTCGCCTTGGCCAATGCGTAAGCAATATCCCGGTTTTTGGGGATCATCTCGTCAGTGAAGTACATGTCATAGCCTTCAATCTCGTCATCGCACCAATCCCTCTCAGTGTAAACATACCCTTCCGGGCAAGGATGTCCAACAGCGGCGAATGAACTGGTAAAAACAAATTGTTTGACTGAACCTGATTTTTTAACGGACTCAATCACGTGCTTGACTTCGGTGAAACAACTGTCGTACACCTGCTGAGGTGTTTCGTTATTATAACCCACAGCAGCACCTGCATGGATGACTGCACAGCATCCCTTGAAAATGCTGTCGTAACTGCCAGGTTGCCATAAATCAGCGCTATGGAGATCAACGCGTCCCCTTAAGTCTGACCCATTCATGGCCTTCAAATGATCGACTTTTTCAGGCTTGTTGGGATCGCGCACACAAGCGCGAACTTGATACCCTTGATTCATCAGGTCGTGAACGATCCACGAGCCAATGTATCCGCTGGCACCTGTCACTGCCACAGGTCCATCCGCAGGTGAAACTGTTGTTGATTGTTTTTCATCCATGAGTGTCTCCTCTTTCTATATTCGATTTGATAACAATAACCCGTCATCATTAAAAAATATGTCTCAGTATGACCTGCTGAGCACTTAACCGGCCATTAGTTGAAGTCTGCTCAAATCCTAATAAATTAAACCTGATTCTGAAGTATTTCCGTGTGTATCTTACCTCTTACCCAACATTCAATCTGAATTTTGAGACTCAGATCCAAGATTGAGTTTCGTTTTCTTCAAAATTCATGTTCAAACCCTTGAAACACGAAAGCAAGTTCTTATCATCCATCTTCTTCAAGAATGGGATGGAACTGCTTCCTCAAATTTGTTCAAATGCAGGTACCTGAATGTAATTCTGACGACGGATGACACCCGCCCACTGACCTACAACCAGTTGACGCTTATCGGCTTTCTGTCGACCTGATAATGGAACTTCAGGCGGGGATAGCCCA
The DNA here is from genome assembly GCA_029940215.1 of bacterium. Lineage (GTDB taxonomy): Bacteria > SAR324 > SAR324 > XYD2-FULL-50-16 > XYD2-FULL-50-16 > JAHJRI01. Next base: position 9,308 of record JAOZRE010000100.1, read on the forward strand.
TCACCAGAACTGAAAAGATTTCATGACCTGCAGGGATATTCAAGAGGTCATGCATCTGCTGGTTCCCTCTGGCGGCTATTTCAAACAATCCGATATAGGTTGCCTCAATACCCATGGTTCTGGCCATTAAGCTGACGGTGGTGGATGCAATCACACAATTGTCTTTGGGGGTACTTGAATTCTCAGGTGAGTGAAAGATCTTCACCACAGGAGATTTGAAAAAAATCGGATCAAATCCAGCCTCTCTAACCTCGTCCAAACTGACTCCATACATTTGTGTCCGAATCAGGCTCTCGGGTACATTCTTCCCTTCTGCCTTGAGTTCTTCAGATTGCTGTTTTGCCGCCTGGCTGAATGCCACATGCACGTCAACCGTCAGGTCAGATAGTTGTTTGATCAGCTCCTGGTCCTGCAGCACAATGAGTTCTACAGTTTGCACGTTGCTGCCGGTGGGGGCATAGCGGCAGATATCGATCAGTGTTTCTAGATCTTCTTGAAGGATCGCTTTGTTCTTGAAGTGGCGATGGCTTCTACGGTTCCGAATAAACTGGGCGAAATCCCCGGTATCAAAATTGGCGTTCGGGTTCATTATGGGAAAGTTATTCATATCCATCAAAGAATGTGTGATTGCCTGAGGTTCACACAAAGCTATACAATGACCACATAGATTGCAGTTCGCCACATCAGCCTGGCCAATAATCTCATCTTCGACTTTACTAAACACGCCCGGACACCGAACAACGCAGAATTTACAGCCGTTACACTTTTTCTGATCGATTGAAATCCAGTTCATACGATTTTCCTTTTATTAGGGGTTGGGGGAATGCCGGAATAGAGGCGGTTCCGCAAAGGGTTTCTGCTGATCCATTAGAAATCCGGTCAAAAAAAGGGCATTGGGAACTCCCGAAAAACCCCTAAGGAGGTTCATCGCCATAAAGACCATACTATGAACCACAATCCGGATTGCAACAACAAAGCTAAGCAACCGATTAAATCCTATAAACGCTTGTGAAGTTTGAATAACATTTATTATTTTACTGTAATTACCGGACATTCAGCATTTAAAATCACATGTTGTGCCGTTGATCCTGTAATCATTTTACCCAATTTTGACATTTTTTTTATACCGATGACCATCTTCTTGATTCCATTATCTCTCGCGAATGTGACCAGATTATCTCCAACGCTGAGGTTATTCGCTTGTAGTATTTTAGTTTCAACTTCAATGGTATCGGAAGCCAATAAGATTTTTGCATCTTCCACCAGCAACTCCAATTGGTCCAGGCTGCCAAGCTGTTCCTGGGGATTTCCTTCCAAAGCCGCAACAATAATAATTCCTGTTTTGAAAGCTTCTGCATTTTCTTTCGCAACCAGCAAAGCGCTCTTTGCCGCTTCAGAACCATCATAGCACACCATTATTTTCATATTTGTCTCTCATCTGTTTGGTTGATTGATACCCCCCCATCCTCTACAAAGGTGGTTGAGGGCAAAGACGGAATCTCTCTGGTTACTTGTTATAGTCGTACCATCCTTTTCCTGTTTTTTGACCAAATTCCCCTTTGACATAATGCTCAACCACACTTGGAGTGGGGAGATGAGTCCGATCGCCAGTGGCTTTGAAAGCTTCCATGGACATTATGTAAGAAAGATCAATTCCGGTCAGGTCGTTGAGGGTGAAGGGACCCATAGGATGCCCGGCTCCGTATACACATGCCTTATCGATGTCTTCAACGCTGGCAACACCCATTTCCAAAAGCCAGTTTGCTTCTCTATTGATGGCACCAAAAATTCGATTGAGCAGAAAACCATCAACTTCCTTTTTGATATGGACGGGAACCTTCTGAATCTTTGTGCAAAAATCCATGGAGATCTGCAGGGTTTCATCAGAAACGTGGGCGCCCTGCACCACTTCAACCAGCTTCATAACCAGTGCTGGATTGAAAAAATGAAGGTTTAATACTTTGTCTGGGCGTTGGGTGGCATCAGCAATTCTTGAGCTGACAATCGCTGAACTATTGGTTGCCAAAATGCAATGGGCAGGCGCAAATTTGTCCATATCAGCAAACACTTTGCGCTTGATATCCAGAACTTCAATGGCTGCTTCAATGGCATAATCTGCGTCTTTAACAGCGTCTTCCAGACTGGAAGTAAAGCGGATGTTTTTTCGCGCCTGATCGGCCTGTTCCTGAGTCAACTTGTCTTTTGCCACACGACCGGGAAGATACTGATCAACAAATCCTTCTGCTTTTTTCAGCATCTCTTCGCTGATGTCGGTACAAGCCGTTTTAAATCCGTGAATTGCACACAATGTTGCGATCTGGTGTCCCATATTTCCGGCACCGACGATACAAACGTTTTTGACATCATTGATATCCATTCTATTCTCCGTAGTATGTTAATTCCTGTTTTAATGCACTTTTGTTAGATTCAGCTGTTGTAATTTGATGCTGACACAAAATTAGAAATTGAAAAAATCTCCGATCACATTGATTAACTGTTCCACATCTCCCGGGCTACCCCAGGCCTCATCTTCAACCAGCAAGTCCACCGGTGTTGCATCCATCTTGACAGCACCCACACCCCCTCTTGCCCGCTCCAGGTAAAAAGCAGTGCCGCATTGACCCTTTTCCCCAAGGCCCAAATACAGGCCAGGGAGAACCAGCCGATTCTTCAGGGTCATGTTGCGAAGGGTCAATGGCCCAAAGTGTTTCATGGGTGTTTCCCTTAAAATCTATGGGTGGTGAACGGTTTCTGCCATCAAAGAGAGACTTGTCTGTAATACTGCATGGTGGCGTTGGGAACAACCGCAACCTTGGCGCCATTTTCATAACGCGACTTAAGCAAGTCCAGTGTTTCCTGCCAGGATTCGGTCCAGGTGATTTGTTCCGGATTGGCGAACCAGTCACCAAAGGTTTTATCCAGATAAGGGGCCATGATAATCAGATCAACACTGTCGGGAACTGCGGTTACCGGGTATTGCCGCCCGCCGTAACTGCTGCCCCAGCGACCAACCAGGTAATGCACCACCTGCCCTTCCGGAGAGTCTGCAATGATCACAACAGTTCCCGTCATGTCTTTCAGTGGCAAAATCCCCATCAGCAGGGCAATTACCATTTCATTGGCTTTCACAAAGGCATTGGCAATGGTGATATCCTTGCCGGCCGGGAAGGGTTCTGTGTCATAATGAGTTGTCGCCTTTTCAACAGCCCGGGCATGAGCCCCCCTCATGCTGCCTGCGTATAGGTGCGTAACGCCTCCCCTGCCGTTGACAAGGGCATTGATGAAATAGTCAATCCCGGCCATGGCAGCCGCCTCATCTACCTCATCCCGAAGAATATTAGACTGATGTTTTCCCATGCCGGTTGTCTCTTTCCCCATGGCTTCCACATCGAGGTGATAGTGGGAGATACTGTCCACATGGGCGATTCCGGGCAGAATTAATTTACCACCTCCACTGAACCCCACCTGGGGATGAGGGGTAACAATTCCGATTCCAACCTTGAACTCCGCCTCAGCCGCCTCCCGGTTGATCATCATGCGGGTTCCCCGTTCTGTGGTACCGATCTCGACGCAGTTTTCGTAGATATTATGATTGTATACCCGAAATCGTCGTGTAATCTCTGTTCCCAGTTTTTTGCGAAACTCTTGCTGAGTGAGCGCCCCATGTGTACCCAGGGCACAGACAAAGGTGATTTTCTCCTCGGAGATTCCAGCCTTCAGAAGTTCCTCGACGACGACCGGTGCAATGGCATAGGTCGGTGTGGGACGGGTCATATCATCGAAGATGATCACAGCCGACTGTTTCCCCTGCGCCAGTTCACTGAGGGGCTTTGAATCGATGGGGGTCAGGATCGACTCTTTCGCCTGTTCAGGTGTCAGAGCCGGCAATTCAGCCCCATTCATCGGACAAACCTGCACGTCCCAGTCATCAGGGAAGTCGATGGGCAGATCAGTGTTTCC
>JAOZRE010000101.1 GCA_029940215.1 bacterium
TTGGACAGACGGCCGACACCACAAACACCATGGCCACTGGTGCATCCATTTGACATCCCTGCTCCGATGCCGATTAACAGCCCTGCAGCACCATAAGACCAGAGGGATCGAGTGATCTCAACCACAGCAAAATAAGGACTCCATCCAACATCGGATAGATAACTGCAGTGTTGTTGAATAATTGATCCATAATGTCACCTCTTTAAAAAAGAACTTTTATCTTGGTTACAGAACCTGCGGGATGGCGTATTCATATTGATTTTGCTTAGGGATCGTACAAAAATAACTTGGCATATTCCGTTTGCAAAAGTCCTGAAAAGACTGGACATTTTGCAGACAGAATGCCAATTAATTTTTGAGCCGACCCTTAAGGCAGACCGGCATGGGGGATGTCAACATCAATGACATCGATGCATCCGCCATGAAAGGGTCTTCCAGCAAAAGGATCCGGGGGCTCGGATGTCAGGATAAACAGGGTTCGTCCCTCTTCTCCACCCAGCATGCAGGCGTAGGTTCCGGCATGCATGGGTATGCGGTCAGTAATGTCACCACCTTCCAGGATTCTGAACACTTCAGAGGTCGTTGGTGATGCCACCCAGATGCCGCCTTCGGCATCCAGGCTGATGCCGTCCGGTACCGGGCCATTCATGGTAGCCCATACCCGGCGACCACTTAAAGACCCGTCCGGGGCTATATCAAAGGCGGTAAGGCGGGAGCCATAGGTTTCTCCGACGATCAGTGTTTTGCCATCGGGGGTGATCACGGTTCCATTGGGAAAAAGCAGGTCATCAGCTACGATGCGTGCCTCTCCATCCGGGGTTACCATGATGATCTCTGCGGTGCGGATGGGCTCGCCGGTGTTGAGGTCGAAACCGAAGTTTCCGATATAGGCTCGCCCCTTTGAGTCAACTACCATATCGTTGCAGTGATAGGTGGCCAGATTCCAAAGGTTGGCTACCTCTTCCAGCCCCTTGTCAGTCAGTTTAAGCAGTCGCCGGTCAACCATGGAGACGATCAGCAAGTCTCCTTGAAGATTCCAGCCAAGTCCGGAAGGATTTCCGGGGACAGTGGCAATGGTTTCCAAATTGCCGGAAAGATCTACTGTCATGACCTGCTGGGCATTCATATCTGAAAACCAGAGTTTTCCATCATGCCAGCGCGGTCCTTCTGGAAAGACTAGCCTTTCTGCCAGGCGGCGGGTTTCTGCCATATGTTTTTGTAGTGTCTGTTATTGTCGAAAAGGCTCGCCGGATCATGTGGACTCCGGCGAGCCTTTTGTGGGCTAGAGTGCCTTTTTCACTTCTTTGAAATCACTGGCTGCAAAAAGAACCTCGGGTTTGGGCAGTTCAATACCCAGGGTCTCCTGAAGCACATCTTCAATCGTTTCAGCAAAGACAAACGTCAGGTCATCGCTAATCTCTTCGGGAATATCGATCAGGTCTTTTTCATTTTCCTTCGGAAGGATGACCTTCTTGACACCTGCCCGATGTGCTGCCAGCATTTTTTCCTTGATACCGCCAACTGGCAGAACCATACCCCTGAGGGTTATTTCACCGGTCATAGCCAACTCCCCATCAATGATGCGGCCGGTAAACAATGAGGCCAGGGCGGAAAAAAGAGCAACCCCTGCCGATGGTCCGTCCTTTGGAACAGCGCCGGATGGTACATGAATATGGATGTCCTTCTCATCAAATTTGAAAAGGGTGCTGCCAGGTGCCAGTCGGGAACGGATCAGGCTCAGCGAAATCTCTGCCGACTCTTTCATCACCTCTCCCAGTTGTCCGGTGAGGTTCAGATGCCCTTTGCCGGGCATGTGGGTTCCCTCAATAAAAAGGACTTCACCGCCCACGGGCGTCCAGGCAAGGCCGGTAGCTACCCCCGGTGGGTTATTTGCCTGGGCCATATCATGCCGGACAAGCTTTGCTCCCAGAAGGTCGAACAACATCTCGTCCGTAACAGCATATGGCAGTTCCACACTCTCTTCCACAATTTTTTCCGATGCAACCCGTGCCACAGTCGCAAGCTTTCGCTTCAACTCCCGGACACCGGCTTCCCGGGTGTACTGGTCAATGATACTGCTGATGGCATCATCGCTGAACTGTAGCTGGCTGCTGTCCAGGCCGTGGTCCTCCAGAACGGACTGTACCAGGTGCCCTTTACCGATGTGAAACTTTTCGTTATCAGTATAGCCGGATATCTGGATGGTCTCCATTCGATCAAGCAGCGGCTTGGGAATATTCTCCACGGAATTGGCCGTAGCGATGAAAAATACCTCTGAAAGATCGTAAGGTACTTCCAGATAGTGGTCTGAAAACGAGTTGTTCTGTTCCGGATCGAAGACCTCCAGAAGAGCACTTGCCGGATCCCCGCCGTATCCCGGCATGACTTTATCCACCTCGTCCAGTACAAAAACCGGATTGTGCTCACCAGCCTTTTTCATCCCCTTGATGATCCTGCCGGGAAGAGCTCCCACATAAGTTCGGCGATGCCCCCTGATCTCAGCTTCATCCCGGACACCGCCCAGGCTGATACGGACATATTTGCGATCCAGGGCTTCAGCGATACTCTTGCCCAGACTGGTTTTGCCGGTCCCCGGAGGGCCTACTAACAGAAGGATGGACCCCTTCAAACTCTTTTTCAGCTTCAGCACGGCCAGGTGCTGGATAATACGATCCTTTACCTTTTTCAGACCGAAATGCTGATCATCCAAAATTTTTCGAGCCTTATCCAGCTTAATGCCCTTTTCTTCTCCGGGTTTCCAGGGAAGCGCCACCAGGAGATCCAGGTAGTTGCGAATGACATGGGCATCTGAACTCTGAGGGCTCTGACTTTCAAGCTTATCCAGCTCTTCCAGGGCAACCTCCCGCACCTCGTCGGGCATGCCTGCTTCGGCGATGAGCTGGCGATGGTTTTTCTTGCCCCCTTTTTCATCACCACCACCTTCATCCAATTCTTCCTGAATGGCTTTCATCTGCTCCCGGAGCATTGTCTGGCGGTAGTGCTTATTACTGCTTTCACTGAATTTCCGGGCCATTTCAATCTGGAGTTTGACAGACTCCCGTCGCTGAATAAGGTGATCAAGAAACTTCAGCCCTCGGTCCCTTAGTGATCTCATTTCCAGCATTTCCTGCTTCTCAGCAATGGATATATTCAGAAATTGAGATACGTAACCCATTACTTCATTGATGTGCTCGAACTTTTCAATGATTCTCATGTAAGGCTCGGAACCGGAGATCTTCTTCCCGATATCCCCGGTGATGGACTTCATATACCGCAGCATATCGGATTGATCCTTTTCTTCAATGTCCTCGATATCTGGTAACACTGTATAAGAAGCTGTTATCTGTCCATTGTTGATTTCAAGATTCCCAATCCGCACCCGTTCTAGAACAGTAACGTGCAGATGATACTTGCGGTTGACGCGGGCTGCCCTGATGACCTTGATCAAAATCCCTACATGATAAAAATCGTCCGGCTTCAGATCCTGCTGCTGGAAATTCTGTTTCAGGGCCAGCCCAATGATTTTCTCTCGATCGTTCGGGGATTCCTGGTCCAGCTTCTGTCCGAAAGCGTGCCTTACGCTGATCTCTGTTTTTAAACCCGGTAACAACACTGTGTCGTTAAATGGTAATACGATCACTCCCTCACCCTGCTTTTCATAGTCCGTCATCTTGACCTCTTTAGTGCGTGTGCTGAAAAACTGACGAAGCAGTAACGGAAAAAGTCCGGTACACACCTGCCAGCATCCTGCGTCTGCCTCCTTACAGTTTTAACGAATATCGATTTCAATATGGATGGTTATATCACCTGTTACAGCAACTGCCATTCGGCCTGCTATCCGTTTTATCGCGTGCCCCCATAGAAACACAACACAACATAACCTGACCATCAGTAGCTGACGACAAAAGGCGGGAATTCAACAAAGCCCGAATCCCGCTATACATAAAAATTATCAACCTTCCAGCTTACTCAGGAACTGACTGAGTGCTGAAACACCCTGCGGGTTCAGGCGGGAGACCACCCGTTGACCGTCCCGACGCATGTCTATCAAACCGGCGTTCGATAGCTCTTTCAAGTGATGCGAAATGGTCGAGGGGACAATTCCCAACTCCTCGGCCTTTGTACGCTGACACTTGCAGGTAGCTTCTGCCAGATTGATTGACTCCTCCCCTGCCTGTAAGTGATCCAGACAGTCGAAGAAGATCTTCAAGCGATGCGGGTTAGAAAGCGCCTTAAAAATTTTGATGTAGATTTCAATATTATCCATATCTGTTTAATGTTTGAATATTCGATGTATTTCGAATATATCAATTATCATTCAGCCTGTCAAGATTTGATGATGGTTTATCTAAATTCTGTCCCCGGGATTTGTGGATTTAGTTCCATTTTTTGACATGATCCAGTATTATCAGCGCGAGGTATCTGAGAAAAATGTCATCATGAAAACCTGTGAGGGGACCATTGACGGGATGTATCCCAAAGATTAAGTCTTCTTATTCCGACTATCCGGGATGAATATCATGAAAATGCTTGCCGGGTTTTTATTTTTCATGGCAGTGATCCTCACAAGCGGATCGCTGCTGGCAATGAACCGTCTGGGTTGCCTGGGCCTTGGTGTCGCGGAGGTCTGGGTGCCGGGACTGGGGTATGCGATTTCGCAGCAATGGGACAAGGCCATTGTTTTTGGTACCAGCCGCCTGGTCAGCCGCAGCCTTGCCTATTCATCCTACGACACCCCGTACTACCAGGACGACCCGGATGATATCTATCGAACGATTGACAGCGAGGATTCCGAATCCGGAAAAACGGAAACCCGGGTCTACCTGAACAAGGAGACCTGGGACGCAAATTACTACAACAGTCTGAATTTCAACCTCCTGCTGACCACTTGGGGAGACCTGTACCAGCATAGTTGTCAACCGAACACGGAGACTTATGACCTGATGCTGTCACCGTTTCGGTTTGACCATTTTTATAAAAAGTGGGTGTTCTGGGTACCTGTTGGAGTACTGATCTTGAATTATGCCTATTTCCAGAACACCTCTGAAGATGAGTCGGATACGGAGGTACAGTATTTTTTGAGACGGGGCCTGGAGGAATCAGACCTCAGGCGGGATTCCTTTTCGAAGTATTACATGGTCGGTGTTGGGGAGGAGATGTTTTTCAGGGGAACCCTGCAGCACTACTTTTTCGAGACCATGAGAGACTCCTTCGGTTTCTCCCCTTCTGCCAGTCGACACCTTTCCATTGCCGGCGCATCTGCTGTTTTTGCAGCAGGTCATGATGGAAGCGGTTTTACAGCCAATACCCTGTGGTCCTTTCTTTTTGGTGTTTATGAAGGGTATGTGTATCACCCCTCCCTGGCATCCTTCGATCTCATGACAGCCATCGCCATCCATTCCTGGTGGGATATCCTTGTGACCTATGCCATTTTGAATAACGCCGAGTTTACCGAGTCCCAGGCTAAGGTACGTGTGCCGTTGTTATCGGTCGGATTTCGGTATTGAATCCTCTGGTAGCGGGTTTTCTGTTCAGTTCCTGCGAGGCACCGGAGTTGCTATTCAATCACGGGCTGAATGTTCTGACATTGTTAACCATGTTGTCTCTCTGATGTTGACCTGAGGCAATTTCCCCCAAAACGATTGACTTCCCATATCCTTTTCCTTATTATACTACCAAAACTGTTCGGCTCTACTCCATGGACAGGCATCGGCAACAATCTTTTTAACCCCACTCTAACTATGAAGGTCGTTTTTGGACATTCCAATATGGATCTGGATTGCTTCGGAGCCATTGCATTGATGAAATATCTCCATCCGGATTATCAGCCGGTGCAGAGCCAGCTGATTCATCCCATTGCCAGAAACCTGTACAACCTTTATCAAAACCGTTTCGGCTTTATAGCCCCCAAAGACTTGAAGGATCATAAGATTGAGTCGGTGATAGTGGTGGATACCCGATCAAAAAGCCGGGTCAAGGAGTATTTCAAGTGGATCAAGGATTTTGATGGAGAGGTTGAGGTATATGACCACCACCCGTCCGATCATGATGACATTGAGGGGGCCTGTTTTCACATCGAAGATTTTGGAGCGACCACGACCATTATTGGCCGCGAGCTGATGAAACTTGATATTAAGATCGAACCTGAGGATGCCACCATTGCCCTGGCCGGGATCTATTCCGACACAGGAAACTTCCAGCATGAGAATGTTAAGGAAGCGGATTTTGAGGTTGCTTCCTACTTGATGAGGAACGGCGCATCGCTGAAACTGGTCGGAACTTTTCTGCGAAGTTTGAAGGAAAAACACCAGATTTCGCTCTTCCACGATATGTTAAATCGGTTGACCCATAAGAACATCAACGGACACTATATTGTTCTCAGCTATATTGAAATCGAAGATAATGTGGGGGGGCTGGCTGCCGTGACGGAGAAGATCTTCGAGATTGAATACTCCGAGGCCATCTTTTCTGTTTTCTACTTCAAAAAGAAAAATAACGCGCTGATTGTGGCCCGCAGTAACAAAGACAACATCCGGTTGGACGAAATTATGGCTGAATTTGGCGGTGGTGGCCATGAACGGGCCTCTTCTGCTCTGGTCAAGGACCAGTCCGGAATGATGGTGTATGCCATGCTGGAGGATCACCTGCAGAAATCACTGGTCCATGCGGTGGTTGCGGGGGACATCATGGTAAAGGAGGTGGATACTATCAAGGAATCCATGACCTTGATGGAGGCTTCAATTTTTCTGGAAGAGGTGAACCACACCGGTGCGCCGGTATTGTCCGAAAGAGGAGAGATTGTTGGATTTATGACACTCAGGGACATTATGAAGGCTCGAAAGGCTAACCAGATGCACGTGTCTGTGCGCGGGTTCATGACCACGAATGTGATAACGGCCAGTAAAGACCTGACCATCAGGGAGATTGAAGATAGCCTGTTTCAAAATAATATCGGACACCTGCCCATTGCCCAGGGAAAAAGTCTGATCGGGATGATTACCCGTTCAGACTACCTGGGGTTCATGGAAAGAGATTCGAAAAAAACAACCACCTGATCGATTTCCACCGCATACCAAGGAGCCTTTTTGCAGTTTGAGCTGGATATAATCAAGGTCGTGCCCCCGGGTGACGGGTGCGGCTATTATAATGGAAAGACGGTATTTGTTCCTGCCACATCTCCTGGAGACAGGGTCCGGGTTTTCTCCCTTCGGGAAAACCGAAATACTATTTCAGCTGCCTTGCAGGAAGTCCTGATCCCTTCTCCGGAACGTGTTGAGCCCCCATGCCCTCACTACAGCAAATGTGGTGGTTGTTCTCTGATGCACCTGGACTACAAACAGCAGCTGGAGTTGAAACGTCGGATGCTGATCGAGGTGCTTAACAATCAGGGTATTCAATGGGACCCTCAGGTTGTGCCCTCTTCGGAAATAACCCGGTTTCGTCATAAGACCCGAATCCGATGTGTTGATGGGCAGTTGGGGTTTTCCGAGCGCCAAAGCAATCGAATTGTTGAGGTGCCGGAGTGCCAGATATTGACAGAGGAAATACTGTCGACCTTGAAACGGCTCGGCCAGTTGGGACGGTCCAACGCGGAGTATCAGCTGCTGCAGTCCTGTAAAACCGGCGGGGTGGGTGTATCAATCCTTGAAGGGAAGCAACTGGTGCCACTGCCCGGCTTTGAGCCGTCCATCGAAGAGGATTACGGTTTTGGCCCGCTTGTTCTTCATAGTCATGGGTTTGCACAGTCCAACCCCTTTATTACCACTTCGATTATCAAAGATCTTCAGTACCATTCCGGGGCGTCCGGGTTCATTTGTGAGCTGTTTTGCGGCTGCGGGACCTTTTCTCTGGCTCTTGCAGCAACCACCCCTCAACTGATTGGATATGATATCAGCCCTCTGTCCATTCAGACAGCCAAAGAAACCTTGCAACGGCAAAATCTGAATCATGTGGAATTTGCGGCCATCAACCTGAACAAGCTGAAGGAACTGCCAGCGGTCGATGTCATTGTGGCTGATCCACCCCGCAAGGGGCTTGGGCAGCATCTTTGTCGGCTTATCAGCGGATCAAAGGCTCGCAAGCTGCTTTATGTCAGTTGCAATCCGGCCAGTCTGGCCAGAGACATCCGGGAATTGACAGGACAGGGGGGATTTGAACTTGTGGAAATGAAGGGATACGATATGTATTGCCACGCCACCCATCTGGAGGCGATGGCTGTGCTGGTTCGGCAGGTTTAGAGCTCTCCTTTCAGGTAGGCCTCCCACTCCACCGGCAACAGGTATTTTTTCTTGTTATTGCACTCTTTGCAGCAGGGAACAATATTGCTCTTCTTCGAGAATCCGCCTCGGCTGACGGGGATCACATGGTCCATGGTCAGTGATTTGGCCGGAAACCGCTGTTTGCAGTAGTAGCATTCACCCCGACCTCTCAGGTTTTTCCACCACTGAGTCTGTCGAAGTTCCCTTGCTATTGCCTTCTCACGCTTGAGATGGCTCTCATCTACGGGGAAAAAATCACATTCCAGTGCCATAATTCGCTATTTAAATATTACCGTCCGGTTCCCATTGATAATGACCTGGTGCTCCAGGTGCGCTTTTACGGCGCGAGCCAGGACGATGCGTTCGATATCCGCTCCCATTTGGGATAGTTCGAGGGGGATATTCTTGTGGGTGACTCTCAGGACGTCCTGTTCAATAATGGGTCCGGCATCCAGCTCGGCTGTGGCATAGTGTGCGGTAGCCCCAATCATTTTTACGCCTCTTTCGTAAGCGCTCTTGTATGGATTTGCCCCCTTGAAGGCCGGCAGGAAGGCATGGTGAATATTGATGATCTTTCCATAATAGGCTTCCGTAAAGCCTTTTGAAAGAATCTGCATGTATCTGGCCAGTACAATCAGGTCGATATGATTCTGTTCAAGCAGGTTGATAACGTCCTGTTCCTGCTGAGCCCGCTCTCCCTTGCTTTTGATGGGCACGCAATAAAAAGGGATCTTGAATTTATCAGCGATGGATTCCAGATAAGGGTGATTGCTGATGATCAGCGGGATCTCGCAATTTAATTCATTCTGTTCATGGCGGACAAGAATATCGTACAGGCAGTGCGGAGCCTTGGTGACTAGAAGAGCGACACGTGACAGCTGGTTGGTATAGAATACAGACCAGTTCAGTCCCTTGGGCTCACCGAAAGCCTGAAATTCCCCTTCCAGATCTTTTCTCGATGTCTTGAGATCACTCATATCCAGCTTGATGCGCATGAAATACTGGTTCTGTGTGATGTCGACATGCTCCTGGCAATTCAGAATATTAAATCCCCGCTCATAAAAAAAGGTGCTGATTTGTGAAACGAGGCCTTTCTGGTCTGGACACTGAATTAAAAAAACAATCGATTCCATTTGCTTCCGTACCGGCTGACAATTCCAAAATATATGCCTGTTACACAGGCAGTTTCGTTCGTAAAAACACAGTATCCGTTATTCCCGAAAATAAATCCATCTTGATTTCAGGTTTTTGTCACTGCTCATGACCTTCTTTCAATGGCAACAGACTTGATCCACCCGGCTCAAGTTTTTAGGAAGATCTGCCGTTAAAGAGAAAAGAAGTGATTCTATTGTGTTGCATGGTCCCTCGAATGAATGTGAATGACAGTCATTCATAAAGTTGAGATATATAATCAAGAAATGCTGGTCAGAATTGAAAAACAAAATCGGGCACATCGACAAATACTGATTGCAATGATCATGTTGCTGATGTCGATGGTGTGGGGAACGAGCTCCCTCCTTGGACAGGAATTTGAAAACCTGGATGGTTCATACAAGGACAAGGAACCGGCTTATTATGTCAAACTGTCGCTTGAATACATGGACAATGAGCGGGACACCGAAGAAAGTGGCTATCTGGATCTGAATCAGAAACAGGTTCAGAAAGAGGGGCACGGGAGTGTAAAACTATACTTTTTCAACCTGGATGCCCACTATAAAGCATATGATTCCGAGATCCGGGTTGGGGCCGACAAAACCGGGGTTTCAGGTGTTCGGGACACTGTCAGTGCCCGGGCGGAGTTCCTGGATTATCTGTATCTCTTTGCGCAATGGAGGGGGCTTGACAGGGAGTATTCCCATTTCGATGATGGCAGCTTGAATTTTTTTGAAAATGAAAAGGCCACCGCCTACCTGCAGGGCTTTGGACTGGTCCTGGGGGATTGGCGTTTCGGATTGTCCCCAATCACCTCTTATTCTTGGTCCTATAAAGTCAAAATTGCGCAGCAAACCATTATTGATGAGAATATTGAATTTGAAACCAATGTCCTGGAGTTTGCCAAAAAGGCAACCGACACCCAGGGTCCCTTTTACGAATTGGGTTTTAAAAAATGGCGGGATACGGGTATTAAGGATGGACGATCGGGTTCATTGGATCGGGACGAAGCCTATGTGATGCTGGGAATGGGGTTTTCAGAAAACACCCATATCTACCTGGGCGGCAAGAACTCACAGGGAAAGATCACGAGTATTATTGAGTCTGATAACAGCGAAGCCACACGGAAGTCACACTATACCAATAACGTTCTGGGCTTTCGCATTGGCATCGGCGAAGAGAGTAGTGTTTATGTTGAACAGCGATTCATGAATCGAAAAATCGAATTCACAAACCACGCTTACGAAAACACCCATCGCTATCAGGAAGAGAAGTTGACCATCGGAACTGAATTGAACGATCGTCTCAGTCTGGAATTGAAATTTGGAAAAACCCGAATCGAAAAGAACTACACCTCAGACATCGTGACCTACGAATCCTATCGCTACCGCCAGGTAGACAATCTGATCGGCGTTTCTGTTAATATGCGGTTCTCGGAATCCCGGGGGGGGGGACGAATCCGCACAATAACCGGATATGCAACCGACTTTGGCTATTGTGTGTTGGTGTTAGAGGGGAATGCTTCTAGTCCAGTCCAAATTGATCCTCATCCTGATTGACCTGTATTGAAGGTTTAACGTTGACCTGGGGCACTCAATTTCATATGATTTCGGCTGTATTGATGAATTTGAGAAACGGAGAATTATTGTGCATGGAACTAAGGGGGATGCATGGAAGTAACTACTGAGAAAAATGGAGAGATCTGGACAGTGGTGATTAATCGTCCGGAAGCGAAGAACTCAGTCAATGGTGATACCGCCCTGATGCTGGCAGATGCATTTCGGGCGTTTGATCAGGATGAATCAGCTTCGGTGGCTGTCCTTTGGGGGGCTGGGGGATGCTTTTGTGCCGGGGCCGATCTCAAGGCGGTTGCCGGAAAATCTTCTGCCAGCCTGAACCCGATGAACATGGATATGTCAACAGACGGGCCCATGGGGCCTTCGCGGATGCATCTCTCAAAACCCGTGATCGCTGCAGTATCCGGATTTGCAGTTGCCGGAGGTCTGGAACTGGCATGCTGGTGTGATTTACGGGTCATTGAGGAGGACGCGGTCTTCGGCGTGTACTGCAGGCGCTTCGGGGTTCCGTTGATCGATGGTGGCACCCAGCGACTACCCCGGTTGATTGGCATGAGCCGTGCGATGGATATGATTCTCACTGGCCGTTCTGTGTATGCTGAAGAGGCGTTGACGATGGGACTGGCCAACTATGTGGTGCCTGCAGGGACAGCACGCGAGGAGGCGGAGAAGCTGGCTGCAAAGATCGCTGCCTGGCCGCAGGTCTGCATGCGCAGTGACCGGGAATCGGCTTATGCTGGTTTTGACCTACCCTTTGATCAGGCGATGCAGCAGGAGTTTAAGAAGGGGATGGAGGTGGTTAAGAGTGGAGAAACCGTGGAAGGGGCAACACGCTTCAGCCAGGGAATCGGCCGCGTATTGCCATGACCGACTATTACCAGACCCATTATCAGGACTACTTCAACCGGACCAGATACCTGGACCCGTCAGGATTTCTGATGCCACTGGTGAGCCGATTGAAAGAGGGTGCGACGGTGCTGGATGTGGGTTGTGGTTCCGGGCGGGATTTGAGCTGGTTGAAACAGCAGGGGTTTCAGCCGCGGGGTTTTGAAAAGTCACCGGGGCTTGCCCGGCTGGCTCGTGAGGCCACAGGCTGTGAGATTATCGAGGGGGATTTTGAAACCTACGATTTTTCAGGGCTCAGTGTTGATGCCATTCTGCTGGTCACCTCCCTGGTGCATCTCCCACACCATCGATTTGAGGCTGCAATGACCAAAATCATGAAGGCCCTGAAGCCAGAAGGGTGGGTCCTCCTGTCACTGAAACAGGGAGAAGGGGCTCGGAAGGACGACGAGGGAAGAACCTTTTATCACTGGACGGAGTCCGAACTGGAAACCGCCCTGTCCGGCACTAATCTCAACACCATTGAATCAACAATCACCCTTTCAGTCAAAAACAGAGAAGAAGCCATTATTTCGATGTTGCTGCGTTCCTGCTAACCGTTTATTTAGCAGGGTGGTTACGCTGTGTATAGGACCAGAGTGCAGACAGGGCTTTGACCGCTATCTCGGGTGACTCGAATACCGGGACCTTCTCTCCCACCAGCAGCTCGATATCCGCTTTTACCTGGTCGTGTCCCACCACACAGGCAATAAACGGTTTTTCCAAAGCGCTCTCCCTGATTTTCCGCATCTCTCCATAGATGAGGGTTGCAATTGCCGGGGTCGTGATAATCTCCCGGTAAACCGCATAGGGGATGGTAATGATGGGGAGCAGCATATCGATCTCGGGGTCACTGGTCATGGCTTCGAGCGCTCTCCCGAAGAGTCCGGAGGGACCGACATCGAGCGGGTTTTTCACGTTCATCCAGTCCGGGGCCTCTGCCTGAACCTTTTCAATCGTCTCCTGAGATGGCATAGGGACTTCAAGTCCGCAGGTCACGGCTTCGTCAGTGGCCAGAGCCCCCATGCTTCCGCTTCCGGTAATGATTCCCAATCGATTGCCCGTTGGCAGGGGCTGGGTGGAGAACACCTGTGTCATGGCGATGAGTTCTGCCAGGGATTCAGCGCGAATGGCCCCTGTCTGTCGAAATAGCCCATTGTAGGTACTGTCACTGCCTGACAGACTTCCTGTATGGGAGGCGGTTGCTCTCTTTCCGGACTCGGTTCGCCCACTTTTCAGGACCAGCACCGGCTTGTCAGCGGTGACGGCTTTCAGGGTCTCTTTCAGCCGTTTTCCATCGGCGGCTCCCTCCAGGTAGAGGACAATCACCTCAGTGTCAGGATCCTGGTGCAGCAACTCCAGCATATCGCATTCATTGATATCAATCCGGTTG
>JAOZRE010000462.1 GCA_029940215.1 bacterium
ACCGCCAGAGGACGGGGGGTAGAGGATTACTGTAAATATATGTTGGTTTACCCTCTAACCAGCCAGTCAACCCCTATCTATATGCTGGCTGACAGTTGGGAAAAACTGCCAGGCAATGTGAAAGAGGTTCTCAATAATGCAGCAATGGAATGGGAGTCTTATATGGTGAATACTGTTATCAAAGATAATAATTTGCAAAAACATATTATTCCTTTTTATGAAAAGGTCGGAATGAGAATGGTTTACCCGGATAAAGAACAAAAAGCAGCTTTTGACCAATCTCTGGTACCTCTCACCAAATGGTGGGTAAAACAAGTTGGAGTTGATGTTGGGAAAAAAGCGATGGGATATCTGAATTAGTATAGTTATTCAGTTTTGAGTTCTCTTGTAAGTCGCTGAACTAATGTTATAAGACATTCCTGAATGCCATTATTCCGTGCTTGACACACTGAATGTCCGATGCTCACAGGAAAGAACCGGTGTAATTTTAATGTACTGCTTGCCTGGATGACGGGTCAAGTCCGGCATAACGAGGAGAACTCAAAAATCGTAAGCTTATAGCTGTTTTCATGGAAAACATCATTAACCATTTTGGCTCTGTCATGACTTCTGTCCATTTGGTTAATGCAGGTTATTATTGAGGATTAGGAGATGCAGATATATCGGGCCATCAGTAAAATAATGGACACAATAACCGGAGGGGCTCTCAAAGTATCACAATGGTTGTTGTTTGTGATGGGATGTATGATTATTTATGATGTTGGCATGCGTTATTTATTTAATCAGCCAACGGCATGGGCAGCGGAAATCAGCGAGTATATATTGGTTGGTATTGCTTTTTTCGGTGTTGCTGCTGTTCAATCGGAAAACAGACACATCAAAATGGATTTTTTTTATCAGAAGTTCTCTTCTCACGTTCGTTTATATTTCGATTTTTTTTTCAACATCTGCATGCAGATATTTAATGTTATACTTCTTTGGTTTAGCGTAAAAATGACTTATTCTGCATTCATATACGACTCTTTTTCAAACTCATTGCTGGAAACTCCTTTATTCATTCCATATTTGATTGTCCCGCTCGGTATATTCTTACTATTTTTGCAAAGCATGGTGAATTTAGTGGGAATTTTCCTTGAATTACAAAAGACTTAATAAACCAAAGTTAAGCCATGAGTATAGCTTTAATTATTGTTACAATCTCGGTTTGTATCCTGTTAATCGGCGCTGGCAGCCCGATATTTTTAGCATTGGGGGGCGCAGGAGTTTTAGGAATATTCCTTGAGGGTGGATTTGGAGGCCTTTCTCTGATTCAGACAACCGTATTCGGCTCGGTATCAAAATTCACCCTCATTGCAGCACCCCTGTTTATCTTAATGGGAGAGATAATTTTTCAGAGTGGTGTCAGTTCGGATCTATTCAGGTTTTTAAGTCGGATCTTTTGGCGTTTACCCAATGGCTTAGCAGTCGCGACGATTTTTGCATCGGCGATATTTGGAGCCATGTGCGGAGTAAGTGTAGCTGCAGTCGCAACGATTAGTGTGATTGCACTTCCGGAAATGTTAAAACGGGGTTACGATCCTAAATTAGCAGCAGGTGCTGTTTGCGCTCCCGGAGCACTTGCGATGCTGATTCCTCCCAGCCTGTTGTTTATCCTTTATGGTGAAGTTGCCGGTGTGTCTGTTGGCAAACTGTTCACTGCCGGCATTCTTCCCGGTTTGCTATTAGCCGGATTGATGTCCACATATGTAATTCTCAGTGGCCTAAAAAATCCAATTAAAAAAGCTACTACATCTTACGAAGAAACTCAAGATGAAAGCTTTAGCAGGATGGTATTACGGCTTGCATCACCGATTGGCCTGATTGTAGTTATATTGGGATCTATCTATTTAGGAGTTGCTACACCAACTGAATCAGCTGCTATCGGGGTGTTCGGAGCTTACTTTGTTGCCTTTTTTGTCTATAGAAGTTTCGGTTGGGAAAAGTTCAAGATGACCCTTTTTAGAACAGCTCGAATAAGTGGTATGATATTTATAATTTTTGTCGGTGCCGTTATTTTTACTCAGTTTTTGAATCTTGTCAGGCTACCTGATTTTTGCGCTCAATTTATTATTGACCAGGATTTGTCCCCCTGGACAACCATGCTGGTAATTCAATTGATGCTTCTTGGCCTAGGTATGTTCATTGATGGTGGCTCAATGGTCATGATCATTACACCGATTTTATTGCCAACAATGGTGGCGTTAAAATGGGATCCCATATGGTTTGGCGTGCTGATGGTCACCAATATTGAAATGGCGGTAATTACGCCACCGGTTGGCTTAAATCTGTACACACTCGCGAGTGTTACGAATAAAGTCAATATGAGAACTATAATTCAGGGCACTCTTCCTTATGTAGGAGTTATTATGGTCGGACTGCTTATATTAATCATCTTCCCTCAAATCAGTCTTTGGCTTCCCAGATTAATGCACTAACAAAGCTTGCGATCCTCTTTGTTGTTGGAGTTATCCTCAGGGACAAGAGCATCCTGAAGACAACGGAAGAGGAGTGGGATATCGTGGTGGCTGTTCACCAGAAAGGGGCTTTTTGTGATACCCAGCCGGCTTTTGCTGTCATGAAAGAGAACAAATATAGGCGGAACATCAATACCACTTCCGGCGCTGGCCTTTATGGGAACTTCGGTCAGACCAGTTAAGCCATGGCCAAAACCAGCATGTTGGGCCTGAAGCATTCAGTTAATGTTGAGGGCGCCAAGTACAATATCATGTGCAATTCACTGGCACCGGTGGAAGCCTCACGGTTGACCGAAAATATTTTGACCCCTGACATGATGGATAAGCTGAGGCCGGAATTTGTCATGCCACTGGTCGTATATCTGGTATCCGAATCCAACCAGGACGCCAACATGATCTTTAATGCCCGGTGGTGGCTGGTTCAGTCGAACGGCTCTCATGTGCGATTCCGGAACCATCATCGGTGATGCCAACAGAGCGATGTCAGTCGAAGAAATTCAGGAGAACTGGGACAAGATCACAAAACTCTCTGACAGCAAATCATTGAATCAACTGAACGATAGCTTCGATTACCTGGGAGACCTGTTAAAGTGACAGAAACGGCTTTGTGACAATCGTAATCAGCGTTACGTCCAGGACAGGGGTTGCTCCTGATCCGTTTATGGCTACTTGTTAGCACCTTTCAATAAAAACGGTTGCAGTCGGGTTCCGGAGTCGGGATGTGACTGCAGCTGACACCTGCTGGATTTCTCAGTGAAATTAACCACACATCAAAAAATGGACTATCAAACCATCATTTTTGAAGAGCCTGAGCCCGGAATCGGGTTGCTCCGCTTGAATCGGCCCGAGATGTTGATCACTATGAACGTTGAGATACTCGATGAACTGTACTGTTTTCCATCCTGAACAAAGAAACCAGCATTCGGGTCATGTTGATCACAGGTGAAGGCAAGGGGTTTTGTTCGGGTGCGGATCTCGGTTTTAGTGATGATATTCTCGTCGAAAAATTTAGCGATACCGCAACTTTTCTAAGGA
>JAOZRE010000102.1 GCA_029940215.1 bacterium
TCTCCAGAAATAGGGTCCGCGTCCCCTCACTTGCTGCAAAAACAGCTGTTCCGGGATGAGTGGAAAGGAACTGATCAACAAACAGCGAATTGGGCTTGCTGATTTCAACCAACCCCTTTGCCGTCATTTTAAAAAGTCCTACCTCATTTACCGTTCCAAACCGGTTTTTAACTGAGCGCAGAATTCGTTGCTGCTCTTTTTTTTCACCCTCCAGATAGAGTACATAGTCCACCATATGTTCAAGGGTTCTGGGGCCGGCGATATCGCCCTCCTTGGTCACATGTCCAATCAGCATCACCGCGGTATCATTTTGCTTCGCATGCCTCATCAAAACCCCAGCCGATTCACGCACCTGTGAGACCGTCCCGGAACTGGAGGTTAGTTGATCCGTATAAAGGGTCTGGATAGAATCCATCACCACGAAATCCGGCTTTGTCTCTTTGAAGTGCTCCAGGATCTGCTCCAGATTGGAAGCAATCAGAACCATCAAATCCTGCTGGGAAATCATCAGTCGATCTGCACGATGCTTGATCTGGTTGGCCGACTCCTCACCTGAAATATACAGGACCTTCAAGCGGTTTTTAATCAAACGAGCCAGAAGCTGGAGGATCAGAGTGGATTTACCAACGCCCGGACTTCCACCCAGCAAACCCACAGATCCACGGATAATACCGCCTCCCACCACTCGGTCAAATTCCTGGACCCCCGTCACCCATCGCTCTTCAGATTCGTGAATCGTGATGCTGCTGAGATCCTGCGGCTTGTTCTCTGACAACACCCAGGTTTTTTTTGATTCAACAATCTGTTCAATCAGGGTATCCCACTCGCCACAATGTCCGCATCGACCCGTCCATTTGGGGAACCTGGCGCCACAGGATTGACAGATGAATTCCGGTCTTTTTTTACTCAAGATCTCACCCGATTTAGGTTGATTTCATCCATGGTTTTCGAGTATTCTTAAATATTAACAGCTGAACATCCCCGCAGCCTTCATCTACAGGCTGACAGCAACTTATCGGGTCCATGGACCCACGGTTCAGCCTCGAAATATCGTCTGGATATCACCACATCCAAACCTTTACAGTAATCACCTGACCCTCTGTGAGGCAACAGCTAATTTGTTCCAATTTGTTGGTCGCAGACCTCGATAATAAGAACTGAAACATCATGGCTAAAAAGAAAAAGCAGAAAAAGGCAGGGCTGGCAAAGCGCCAGAAAAATAAACTACAGAAAAAATCCGCTGCCAAACGTAAAGTCCAGGCAATGAAAACCCCACAAAGGCGGATTTCACCCGGAAAGGTCAAACAAAACCTGAAAAATCTACCCAGCCTGGTCTTTGAACCGGAACTGGAAAGCATCGCATTCACAGCAGAAGAGGTGAACCAGGCCATTGCTGAGCATGACAAAACCCCCGACCAGATCGAGGCCATCGCAACGCCTGAGTATATGGACAAGCTGCTTGAAAAGCTTCAGGAGATGCGAACTCGGTTCGGAATAGAGAGCGACGCAAATAAAAGCATGATGGTGCATGCCATTCTCTATTTCATGGAACAAGAAGAGGCTCCGGCATACCTGAATCAGATCATCGTAGCCATGTTTTATCGAATCCTTGCAAAAATTCAGGAACCTGAACACGAGATCGATCTGAAAGAGCTGAACCAGAAACTGGAAGAATACGATGAAACCTGGACGGATTATCTGCAGGAAAAAATGGAGGTCGCCGGCCTGTCGGATATGGCCCAGGGTGGTTATCCAATGCCGTCTGAAGATGCAGATGATACTGAAGAGGAGCTCTCCCCACTGCTCGCTTCACCCTTCGAAAGCCTTGTCACTGAATTCAGCGACTATCTGGGTTCTGAATTGTCGTTGGATGAAGAGGCCCGGGAAAGAGCTGTCGAAGATGTCGAAGTGCTGGTGAACGACTATTGTGAAGAGAAGGAAATCACGGAAATCGAAGATCTGAAAGCCCGAAAGATCCGAAACTTCCTGGAAGGCTGGTTCGTTCGTATGATGAACCCGACAAAAGAAGATATGGAAACCATGATCAACTCACTTGACCACTTCTTTCAATTTGCTGCCAGCAAAGAAAAACTGCCACTGGAAACAACAGAAGGCATCCAGAAGCTGTTTGAGGATCGAAGTGCTCTTTTGTCAAGCTTTGACGCCTGATTTCAGGCCGGCCCGTTAAATCCTTCGGATTCAAAATATGAAAAAGCGGTATCCTATCAATCTGTGCTGCAATTCCACGATTTCTGGCGGGCGGCATGTCCGGTTGATCTTCCTGATCCTGATGATGGCATTTTCAGTCGCCCTGCCTGACCGGGCAAGAAGCCATGAAAACTGTACGGGGGTGGAAAACCCCGTCATCGCATCCGTGGACGGTAATATCATTACCGTACAGGACATTGAAGATAAGCAGATTAACGACCTGAGAGCAGAGCTGTACAAACGATTGGAAAGCAAAATGCAGCTCCAGGCCTTGAAAAAACTGTCGGAAAAGTATCCGAAATATACGCTGAATCTCCAGCCAGAGATTTCAGACAAGGCCATCAGCGACTTCTATCGTCAGAACAACTTGCAAACACGGGGAACGCTTGAAGACCTGAAACCCAGAATCATGGCTCTTCTGCAGATGCAGGCTATTTCCAAGTACTATAACACGCTTTACCAGGAGGCCGTGAAAAAGGGGCTGATCATCAGCTATTTGAAACAGCCGAATGAGTACCTGGTTGGTGTCCCGGTTGAAACAGCCTACCTCTGGGGAAACAAACGGGCACAGGTGATGGTGATGGAGTTCTCTGACTACCAGTGTCCGTTTTGCAGTCGGGTTCAGGCGACGATCAAACGGCTTCGAAAAACCTATCAAAACCGCGTCATCTTCGGATATCGCCACTCCCCACTGGCATTCCACAAGGAGGCAGATGAAGCTGCCATTGCAGTGGAATGTGCAAGGGACCAGGGAAAGTTCGCACCCTATCACAATACCCTGTTCAACAACTACCGCAAAATCCGTATTGGAGCCTTCGAAGGGTGGGCCAAAGAGGTCGCGGTTAAAAATCTGAAGCTCTTTAAAAAATGCCTGAACATTGAAAAATATCGCAACCGGGTTGAAAATGACCAAAAAGCCGCAACCGCTGCCGGTATCAGAGGAACCCCCGGGTTTATTATCGGGAAATATGACTCAAAAACAGGTACCATCACCGGGGAAGTTCTTTCCGGCGCTCAGCCAGAGTCGGCGTTTGTAGAGACCATCGAAAAATACCTCAGGAAGAAATGACCCGGCAGTGAATACCACCTGCCGAGCCCACCAAAAATCCATTCCTGAATGCCCCATGCAACAAGGCGAATGCTACCGGTTTTCAACACCGGCAAAAATTAACCTTTTTCTTCGAATCCAGAAGAAAAGGCCTGATGGCTACCACGAACTTCTGCTGGACTTCCTGCCTATCTCACTATTTGATCACATCAAACTGCAATGGTCCGTAAGCGACCGCCTTGAGCTGGAAGGAAACCTGGTAAACCTGGATTTCGAACAGAACCTGATCATCAAGGCCGTTCGAATCCTGGAAGCGGAGACCGGACAGCCGATCCCTTTGCGTATTCAACTGGAAAAACAGATTCCGTCAGGGGCTGGTCTTGGCGGGGGAAGCGGTAACGCCGCCGGCATGCTGGTGGTGTTAAACCGGTTGCTGAAGCTTTCACTGTCCGAGCAGAGATTAAAGGCCCTTGCCCTGCAACTTGGAGCGGATGTCCCATTTTTCATTTCGCCACAGCCGTCGCTGGCCCGGGGTATCGGCGAGAAACTGTCACCCCTTCCAGACTTTGGCCCTCTGCATCTGCTGCTGATCCACCCGGGCTTTGCTATTTCAACTGCCGAGGCTTATCAAATCTGTCATATCTCGGGTAAAGCAGCACCCATCGACCAATACCGCATGGAGGACATAGAGCGGCTCAAACCGGAGATGAACGACTTCTGGGTTCCATTGAGCAGCCGTTATCAAGATCTGGAGACATGCCGTGCAGCCCTGATGGGACTTGGAGCTCGCGCAGCTGGTCTTTCCGGATCCGGCAGTACAGTTTTCGGTATTTTCGATACGAAGAAAAACAGGGATCGGGCCTCTGTCTCCCTTAAGAATGAAAGCGGCTGGCGGGTTTTTTCCTGCAAAACACTACGCGGTTTCAGCTATCCTACTGAAAACACATAGTCATACCTCAAAATCCTAGCTACTAACTCTGGATATAGTCCTGAACCGAATATCATGAAGCAGAGCGGTTTGATAACCTGTTACCGTCTTCTGGTCTATTGACGATGTACGCCTGCTACTACAGGGCAAACACTTCTTTTTCCTCGCTTGTCCGAAAATACCACACCCGGTCAACATCAGACACACCACTACTGCTGCAATTATCCAGACTATCTGTTTTTTTGTTCTCATCACTCTCTTAAGGCTTGTTCGCAAGAAACGGTTTACGACTCATCTCCGGAGCATCAATGCCTCGGAATCATTTGGAAAACCAGCTGTTCACCCATCCTGCTTATCACAGAATAGGTGAATAGTTGGTTCCTGAACATGGTAATGCAAAGTTCTATCCTGATTTTCTGTCAATCCATCACTTAGGGATCGTACAAAAATAACTTGGCATAAACTGTCCACAAAAGTCCCATAAAGACCGGACATTTTGTCGACAGAATGCCAATTAGTTTTTGAGCCGACCCTTAAATAATGGATTGATACTGATTCAGGGATGTTCCAACCAGCAGAGGCCTGCCTGGCCAAAAC
The DNA here is from genome assembly GCA_029940215.1 of bacterium. Lineage (GTDB taxonomy): Bacteria > SAR324 > SAR324 > XYD2-FULL-50-16 > XYD2-FULL-50-16 > JAHJRI01. Next base: position 4,782 of record JAOZRE010000102.1, read on the forward strand.
CAGGCAGACCGCTCCGCTGATATTAGTTGAGAAGTCTCAACACATTGGGCGGGATCTGGTTGGCCTGCGCCAGCATGGCTGTCGCAGACTGCATCATAATCTGATGCTTCGTGAATTCCGCCATCTCAGCTGCCATGTCCACATCACGGATGATGGATTCAGCAGAGATGAGGTTTTCGTTGGCCACCCTGAGGTTGGACAAGTTGCTCTCCAGGGTATTTTTCTGGAAGGCTCCCAGTGATCCCCTGAGAGCGGTAACTTCGTTGATCGCCTTATCCACCACCGAGAGCGTATCCGTTGCCGCCTGGAAATCCTTCACATTGACTTCATTCAGGCTCTTGAACCCACTCCGATTCAACACACCGCGGGCCAGGGTATCTGAATGGGTGCTACCAAGCGAGATACCGACACTCTGCCCTTGGTTTGCCCCAACCTGAAATTTCAACGATTTCTGAGAAACAAAGGCCCGGCCAACTGACTTTCCACCATCGGGAATTTCCTCATTGTTGGCATCAGCCTCATCAGCTGCAGCGGCTTCATCAACACGATCGTAGACCACACACTCTTCAGCTATCCCGATTTTCTCCGACCCTGAATATCTGATGGCCAATCCATCGACACAACTGGCACCGGTGATACCTGTCAGCACACGACCTTTCCCAATGGCAGATTCACCATTGATGGTCCCCTTGATGTCCAATCCAGCTGTAGCACCTTCAATTTCTTCGCCTGCCTTGGAAAGAACACCTGCTGTGCTGCTCATGACCTGGAAGCCATAGTCAGATCCATACTGGCGATGCTGGACAGATACTATTCCCTCATCATCCACAATCACATCAACATTCAACCCGTTCCGGTCAACTTCCGAGCGAAGATTCTGGACCGCAGTCGCAACGGTGTCATTGGCATTCGATGTATAGGATGCCATTCTCCCATTTTCAATCACCGTCAGTTTCTCGCCTTCTATCACCATTTCCTGTGTCAGCGCAGTATCGCCAAGAACTCCAGCCCGAGTAGCATTCTGGGTAATCGTAACATCAAACCCATGCTCGCTTGAATCCTTGGTTTTCAAGCTGGCTCCGACAAATTCGAGGTTTTCACCGGTGGTAAAACCCGACGCACCATTTGAACCATCCAAAAGACGCTTGTTCCCGAACTGTGCCTGCGCAGAAATCCGGTTAATGGTATCAAGAGCATTCCGAATTTCTTTCTGATCTGCCTCAAGCATCACTTCATCATTGGCACCTTCATTCGCAGCATGGATCGCCAATTGCCTGACACTTGTCAGCAGTGAACTGATCTCAGCCATGTTGGCTTCCGTTGTCTGCACTAGGGAAATAGCCGTTTCAGAGTTGTCTATCGCCTGTTGCAGACCTCCGATTTGTGCTCTCATCTGCTCTGAGATCACCAGTTTGGCTGGTCCGTCAGCTGCTCTGGAAACTTGAAGTCCGGATGATAATTTTTCAAGTGTCCGTGACAACCGATCATCATTCTTCTTCAAATTGCGGTGCGCGTTTATTGCACTGATGTTATTGTTTATTCTTAAACTCATAACATACCTCCTTGTATTTTAAATAAAAATCCTTTTCACAGGAAAGCCCTGTAAAACGCTTTAATTAAATCAAATCTCATCCAGTTTCACCTCCTTGTAATGTAAAACCATCCATGTAGGATGAATGTTAACGTCCTGACTACTGAGATCATAAAAAACGGGCTCCTCTCACAAAACCCCCTGCCTGCAAACCATTATTCATCTCAGCAGGACAGGCCCTGTTAAACAGGCAACCAGCGGACGAGAGATCAGTAAAGATATCCGCCCCTTCCGGTGACCCATCTGTTCAATTTCCGGATTGGACTCATCCGGAAACGATTTAACCCATTTCCACCTGGATCATCCCAACAGAGTCAGGACATTCATCGGGACCTGGTTTGCCTGAGCCAGCATGGCAGTTGCAGACTGTGCCATAATCTGGTTCCTCGTAAACTCGGCCATTTCCTTGGCCATATCCACATCCCGAATCACCGATTCAGATGAGATCAGGTTTTCATTGGCAACCCGCAGGTTTGACAAGTTGCTCTCCAGGGAATTCTTCTGGAAAGCTCCCAACTCACCACGATCTGAAGTCACCTGATTGATGGCCGCATCAATGAGTTGAAGTGCATCCTGAGATCCCTGATAGGAGCGGAGATCAACTTCAGCAAGGCTTTCAAACCCGGATTGATTCGCGATACCTCGTGCCATACTCTCCGAGTTGCCGCTCTTGATGGAGATACCCACAGTCTGATTCTGGTTTGCCCCAACCTGGAACCGCATCGAATTCTGAGCAACAAAAACCCTTCCAACCGATGCCCCATCCTCTGGTATTACCTGTTGTTGGCCCTCTTCTCCCTCTTCGCCCTCGATTTGGAGGTCAGCAACCTCGCAGCCAGGAGGGAGGATTCCTTCCTTGCCATCTCCGTAGTAACGGACGCTGAGGCCGTCCACACAGGCGGCACCCTTGACACCAGTCAGGACCCGCCCTTTACCAATGGCCGACTCGCCATTGATGGTACCTTTAACATCCTTCCCTGTTTCGGCAGTTTCGATAGCCCCAGCCTCCTGGCTGAGCACACCGGCCGTGCTACTCGAAAGCTGGAAGGACGCTGCAGAACCATACTTGCGATGCGTGACTGAAATCAGGCCATCATCATTCAATTTGATGTCGAGACCCAACCCCTTCCGTTCAGCTTCTGAGCGCAAATTCTGAACAGCTGTCGCAGCTGTATCGTCCTTGTTTGTCGTATAGGTCGCCATCTTTCCCTGCTCAATCACTGTCAGCCGTTCTCCGGCATTAATGATCTCCTGGGTCAGAGCTGTCTGCCCCAGGGCAGTCGCTTTGGTAGCAGCCTGGGTAACCTTGACATCAAAACCATTCTCGCGGGAATCACCGGTTGCAAGGGAGGCCCCCACAAACTCCAGGTTTTCCCCGGTTGTTGTACCAGCAGCTCCTCGCGAGCCATCAAGCAATCGCTTATTTCCGAACTGGGCCTGTTCAGCGATTCGATTGATGGTTTCCAGTGCATTATCAAGCTCATTCTGGTCGGCTTGCAGCATCACCTCATCATTCACCCCTTCGTTACCGGCGTGGATAGCAAGCTGGCGCATGCCAATCAAAAGATTGTTGATTTCAGCCATATTGGCTTCTGTCGTCTGAACCAGAGATATTGCCGTCTCCGAGTTGTCGATTGCCTGACCCAGGCCCGCAAGTTGGGCCCTCATCTGCTCTGAAATCACCAGAGCTGCCGGTCCTTCAGCCGCCCGATTGATTTTCAGACCAGACGATAGTTTCTCCAGCGTTTTCGACAGAGCATTCTGATTCGTCTGTAAATTCCGGTGCGCATTGATCGCACTGGTATTGTGATTAATTCGCAAACTCATAACCTACCTCCTTGTAAGGTTTACGTTATTGCTTACCAGGATCATGAAACAGCCAACAATCCATTGCCGGTTACTTCAAATTGAAAAAAACCCATAACCTTCATACACCTCCTGGTTAAGTGTAAAATCGCGGATTAATGGTCAATCCGCATGATACTGATCGCCTGAGTGCATCAGACTTTCAGACCAGCTGTGAACAATCTGCTCAATTATGTTACCCAAAAGGCACACCCGCATGCAGTCACCTGGATAGGGGTAACCATCGTACCCAATTTCGTTAGTTAAGTTATTCCAGTAGCTTCAACACTTTCTCAGATCCTTGATTGGCATGAGCCAGCATCGCAGTCGAGGATTGGGATTTAATCTGGTTTCTGGTAAACACAGCCATTTCCCTGGCCATGTCAACATCCCTTATCACCGATTCTGATGAAATCAGGTTTTCATTTGCTACCCGAAGGTTTGACAGGTTTGTTTCCAGCGAATTTTTCTGGAAGGCACCCAGCTTTCCTCTTTCGCTGGCAATCTGGTCAATAGCAACATCAACCAGCATTAACGCATCTTGCGCTGAATCAACATCTGTAACCTGAATGTCTCCCAGACTTCGGAATCCTGATTTATTGGCAATACCCATTGCAAAACCGGTTGGTTTCATGTCCCGGAGCGAAATACCAACCATCTGGGAACGATTACCGCCGACCTGAAATTTCATCGCGTTCTGTGAGATATAAACCCGACCAGCCGATATCCCTTCATCGGGGATATCAGGTTCTTCGGTGCTATCAGCATCCTGGTCTGATTCCATATCTCGGATTTCGCAATCCGGCTTAAGACGGGAATCAATATCCGATCCCAGATATCTGATCTTTAAACCGTCAGTACAATTTGCTCCATCAATACCGGTCAGATATCTACCGTCACCGATAGCAGACTCGCCATTGATAGTTCCCTCGATGTTTGTGCCGTTATCGACATTGAGAATTTTATTCCCTTCCTGGCTCAGAACGCCAGCAGTGCTGCTGGAGACCTGAAAACTTCTATTGGCACCATACTGATTATGCTGCACACTCAATAGCCCGTCGTCAGTCAGATTTACACACACATCAAGGCCATTCTTTTTAATCTGCGACCTCAAGTTCTGGACAACAGTATCTATGCTATCCCCATCCCTGGCCCGGTAAACAGCCTGTTTCCCATCCTCGATTACAATCAGTTTTTCTTTTGCCCCAACCATCTCATCGGTCAAAGCAGTTGAACCTGTTACATGGGTACGACTGGCCTTTTTATTGATTCGCACTTCGAACCCATGCTCCCGCGAATCCTTGGTTTGAGTTGTCGCAGAGATAAATTCCAAACCTTCGCCCGAGGCTGAACCGGAAACACCGTTGGATCCGTCCAACAGGTATTTGTCAGCAAATCTAGCATTTATTGCAATATCTTCTATTGTACTAAGGGCCGCATCGATCTCCTTTTGATCGGCGCTGAGCGCCACATCATCATTGGCCCCCTCATTTAGAGCATGGATAACCAACTGGCGGACACCGTTTAACAAACCGGTAATCTCTCCCATGTTGGACTCCGTTGTCTGAAGTATGGAAACAGCTGTTTCTGAATTCATGATCGCCTGGTTTAAGCCGGCAACCTGCGATCGGAGATGTTCCGATATTACCAGAGCTGCAGGTCCATCTGCAGCCTGATTGATCTTCAAACCGGAGGAGAGTCTCTCCAACGATTTGGATAGATCTGAATGGTTATTCTTCAGAAACCGATGCGAATTTAAGGCACTGATATTATGATTTACACGAAAAGCCATTATTGACTCCCATTATGGTTAATCATCCAGCAGCCATATTCATTTAATAAATACGGTTTTATCCAAGCAACTGCAGTACGTTGGTAGGCAATTGGTTTGCCTGTGCCAACATTGCTGTTGCGGACTGGGTCATAATTTGGTTTTTGGTAAAAGTCGCCATCTCCTTCGCCATATCCACATCACGGATAATGGATTCTGAAGAGACCAGGTTCTCATTAGCTACTCGCAGGTTGGAGAGATTGCTTTCCAGTGTATTCTTCTGGAAGGCTCCCAGTTCTCCACGATCCTGGGTCACCTGGTTAATGGCTTTATCAACCAGTTTAATCGTATCCTGAGCCCCTTGAAAATTTGTTACATCAACCCGGGCCAGACTCTCAAATCCGGATTTATTGGCAATTCCGTTTGCCATATTTTCCGGATTGGCACTCTTGACAGAGATACCGACGGTCTGGTTGGCGTTTGCTCCAACCTGAAATTTCATCGAGTTTTGAGCAACAAATACGCGACCGGCAGATATACCTTCCTCCGGTATTTCCTCTCTTTGCGGCTGACCCTCTTCTCCTTCAGCATCGACTTGAATATCTGCCACTTCGCAGTCGGGGGGAACAACCATCTCCTTACCTTCACCATAGTAGCGAACACTCAGGCCATCAACACAGGCAGCCCCTTTGACACCGGTCAAAATCTGGCCGTCACCAACTGCTGATTCACCGTTTATGGTCCCTTTTACATCTATTCCCGCTTCAGCAGTTTCAATCTGATTCCCGTTCTCACTCAAGATACCAGCCGTGCTGCTCATAACCTGAAAACTCGGCTTCGATCCGTAATCTTGATGTTTAAGCTCGATCATTCCATCATCACTGAGCTTGATATCCAGTTTGAGCCCAGTCCGGTTTATTTCGTTTCTCAGGTTCTGGACCATGGTGGCGGCTGTATCATCAGCGTTCGTGGTGTAAGTCGCCATCTTCCCATCTTCAATGACGGTCAGTTTTTCGCCAGCCTTGACGATCTCATCTGTAATGGCTGTTGTTCCTGCAATCCCTGATTTTGTGGCTGCCTGGGTGATCTTGACATCAAATCCATTTTCCCGGGAATCACCAGTATTCAGGGACGCTCCGACGAACTCCAGATCTTCACCTGTAGTGGTACCAAAAGCGCCCCTTGATCCATCCAGAAGCCGTTTGTTTCCAAACTGGGCCTGGCTCGCAATTCGGTCGATGGTTGAGAGGGCATTCTCGATCTCTTTCTGGTCCGCTGTCAGCATCACCTCGTCATTAACGCCCTCGTTAGCCGCATGGATCGCGAGCTGGCGAATTCCGGTTAACAGATTGTTAATTTCCCCCATATTCGCTTCCGTTGTCTGGACCAGCGAAATCGCTGTCTCGGAATTATCAATAGCCTGGTTCAGGCCGGCAATCTGAGCACGCATCTGCTCCGATATCACCAGCGCCGCCGGACCTTCGGCAGCGCGATTAATCTTGAGCCCGGAAGAGAGTCTTTCCAAGGTCTTGGCCATTCCCGCCTGGTTCATTTGCAAATTTCTGTGGGAATTAATCGCGCTTGTATTATGATTAATTCGTAAACTCATAACCTACCTCCGTGTAGTGGTTATTCATACATTAACAGGCAGATTCCTTCCGCCTGTTTAGAATTGGTTGGAAAAACGGTCATTAACTTAAGAATTTGTCGATTCAGAAAGCTGCAAACTAGTACAGTCGGCTGAAATTCTTAAGCTAATGACAACAACATATTTACATGCATACTCCAACTTCGGGTGAACTGCTTATCTGGCTCTTATCAATCAAATCCAGCACCTCTTACACCAGTCCAGGTGGTATTCCCCCTCTCCCAGGCAGATTCCCAGCCTGGCTAAATCCGCCTCCAACCCTTACTATGGACGGACTCCGGCTCTTTTTTGCCCGCATTTATCTGCAGGAGTGCGAGCGGTTTCCTGATCTGTCTTCTGCCGGTTTTCCCCTCTGCTATGAGCGGACTCCGGCTCTGTTCGTCCCTCATTCATCTGCAGGAGTGCGGGCGGTCTCCCGGTCTGTCTGCGGTCGGTTTTCCCCTCTGCCATGAGCGGACTCCAGCTCTGTTCAGTCGCCAATTCTTGAGAACAGGGGCCGGACGGTCTCCCGGTCTGCATTTTGCCAATTTTATACCACCATGGCTCCCCAAGTAGCGAGCGGTTCCCCGGTCTGCTTCTCCCCATTTTTTCAGATAATTCAGGCCATTTCAGGTCAGGAATCTACAGGATCTGGATACAGGGGGAGATCCTCGTTCCGGTTCCGGTTGTTGCCGTTATTCAAATCACCAAGCTCAACGGACTCCGGCACGGTTTTTCGGGTCTTTCCCCTTTTCCTAAACGACGTATAGATGGTTGGACACTCCCCCGGACCACTCAACTGCAGACTTTTAAAATCAAGTCCTGACAGCCATCTATCGGAACTGAACTCGATATTCCCCTTATCTGAGCAGCCCTGAAGCAGCATAAACCGTTTCAAAGCAGCCCCGGATCCATCGTTAAGCTTCCGAAAGCGTGGCAGGGTTCCATTGTCATCTCGGGAATCCTTGAGCGACAATAGCTCAGGATAACTAAACAATCTGCGAGCAGAATTATCGCTATTCCCAAAAAGACAAGCCTCCTGATCTAGTCGCAGTCAATGCTCACTCAGACCAGGCCGGCCAATCCAATACGCTAAAATGTCAATGAACATGATATAACCAGCTGAATGATTCCGCTGTTACTAACTGTCTTTCACTGGTCTGAGCAAAAATCCGCGTAGACCGTTGACGATTCCTGAAGGAAAGGGTCAATCCATCCGGTGATGAAGGGCGCACTATATCGACAGATACGCTCCTCATCCCTGAGTTTGAAACCAGACCAACATTCAATCACCAAGCTGTATCCCGTCAATCCGGCACCGAATGTGCGAAACTTGCGCGCAGATCCAAAATCCAGCATCAGATATCGCCGGATCCCGTATCAGGCCCGAAGTGACGAATGATTCCGCAATAGCAGGCAGAATTTTATTCTGACTCACAGGAATAGTGGAGTTTAAGCAGCTGATTGAATCAGCTGCTTAAACTCCGGACAACCTGCTTAAAAACCCTGAGCTGTCATTGTGCATTGTTACACAGAGGAGTCGAATAGTACCTGTCGTCTCCCCTTCAAGCTGCTAGCCCAGTAACTGAAGAACGTTCTGGGGCAGCTGATTCGCCTGCGCCAG
>JAOZRE010000463.1 GCA_029940215.1 bacterium
CTCTTGCAGTTTTAGAAGATTCCCAGGGTCAGGAAATCGGGAAAAACCTTGTTCAAGCCACATTCGGTCTAGAAAAAGATCAGGTTGTGTGGACAACCCGGAATCAGGTCTATAAGACCAGTCTGGAGCAGAAACAGGATCGGCGCATAGCTTCGGTGGAAAAACAAAAAGGAATCATTAAATCGATAGTACCGCTTTCCGGTGGGAAACTTGCGGTCATTCTAAGAGATAACAACAGCGTTTACCTCTTCTCATCAGACAGTTCCTTGTTCTCTGAAGAGTTGAGTGGTCATAGGGCGCCCCTCGCCAGCGTATTTTCGCCCCAGGGGCGAATTTTATTTTCGTTGGATGAAAATGGGGGTTTGTTAATCTGGGATCTCAACCGACTGAAAATTATACGGACACTTCAACTGGGCAGTACGGGTGTCGTTTTAAAAGTAAAAGGGGCATCCCTGGACGAGTCCAGGAAACACCTGATGGTGCAAACCTTTTCGGATTCAAGTGGTATTGGACAGCGATATGCTATTGTCGATCTCTTGAACGGCCGTATTGACGCAGACAAACAATCTGTTCTGGCGACCGCCTCTGGAAACGTCTACTCTACGGGCAACCTGATTTCAACCGTAAAACAGGGTGACGACGCGGTCTATGACCGACGGAAAACCAGAGCGGTGATCCCATACAAGCCGAGCAGAAAAAACTCCTTCTATGATCTGGCGAAAATAGAGGCTGACAATGAAAATTATGAAGCAGCACTTGATTTTATTAAGCGTATCCGGTTGAATGACCCGCAGTTTAAACAGTCCAGGGAGTTGCAAAAACGGATAAAAAACCAGTTAGAACTAAAAGGTGAATTCGATGCAGCCTTGCAGCAGTATAAAAGAGGAAACATGAAGTCGGCAAGGATCCTGCTTGAGAATATACTGGCTAAGAACCCGGACTACCCCAAAGCAAAGCGGTATCTGGCATTGACAGAATCGAAGTTGTCGAAGGGGACTTGGTTGAAAGTGGTATTGACGCTAATTATTTTGATACTGCTTGGACTGCTCGGATTTCTGGTCTGGAAATACCAGGACATGATCCGGAGGAAGCTCGGAGCAGCGAAAAAGAAAGCGGGTGACCAACCTGTGAAAAAGCCAGTGGCTAATGATCGAAAAGAGTTTATTCTGACTCTGGATGAGACAAAAAGGATGTTGAAAAAAGCGGTTGCCCTGGACCGCGTCGGTAAATTCAAGGACAAGTGGCTCGTATTCTCTGGTAGCATCAGCGATATTGAAAAGCGGGCAAAAGTAAAGGACAAATTTCTGGCTGACCTGGGTGAGCAGCTTGTCAAGGTGCAACAGCGTATTCTGAAGTTATCGCCCGGCAGTAAAGTGATCAGAAAAAAACCAGAATCAGTTGGTGCTGCAGAAAAGCCAAAACAGGATACGAAAAAGAGCGAACCGAAAAAGCCCCAGGAAAAACAGGAATCCATCGAAGGGAAGTCCAAAAAAAAAACGAAACCAGATTACTACCAGGTCCTCGGGGTAAGCAAAAAAGCCACCGCTGACGAAATCAAAAAGGCCTATCACAAAAAAATGCGTCAATATCATCCTGATAAGCACAACGCTTCAGATTTTGACTGGGTCAAAGAGGAGGCGGCCCGGATGACCAGCGAAATTCAAGAGGCATACAGCATTCTGAGCGATCCTCAGAAACAAAAGGCGGATCAGGCTTGATCTCACAAAAATCCACTATTCAGGGCACCTTTGCCACCAGAACTTTTCAGGTTATCAATGTATGATCAAATCAATGACAGGATTCTGCAAAGCGGAAATCCAGCATCAGAATCTTTCCTGCAGTATCGAAATTAAATCGGTTAACCATCGCTTTCTTGATGCTAGGGTTCACCTGCCAAAGCAATTTCAGCATTTGGAAGAGATATTAAAAAAGCAACTCAAGGGCCCGCTTCAACGTGGGAAAGTTGATGTGTATATACAGGTAGAAAAGGACAAGGAGGAGAAGGAACAGTTGAAACTGGATGAGATTGTCTGGAAAAATGTTAAGGCAATCGTCTCTGATATTGAGCAGGATATTGGGAAAACAGTTCAGATTAATTTGTCAGATCTGATGAATGTTAGAAACCTGTTGTCATATGATCAGGGGGAAACAGAAGAATTGGAGCCGTATCAGGCACTTTTTGAAGCAGCAATTCAAAAAGGCATAGAAGAGCTGACCAAAATGAGACAGCGAGAAGGAGAACTGTTATTTAAAGAGTTGAATCTGCATCTGCGCAACATGACAGAATTGATACAGGGAATCGCGGCGCATAAAGAGGAAGCGCTGGAGAATCAACGGCTGAAACTCCAGAAAAATATAGAGTCCCTGGGGACTAAATATCAAGAGGACGATCCCAGAATTTTACAGGAAATCGGGATCTATCTCGATCGGAGCGATATCACAGAGGAACTTGAGCGGTTCAACTCTCACCTGATGCAGATGAATGAGCTCTTTCAAAGCCAGGAAGCGGTTGGTCGAAAACTTGACTTTATCCTTCAGGAATTGAATCGGGAAGCTAATACCCTCTGTTCGAAATCAAATCATATTTCTATCACGCAGATCGGCGTCAATTTGAAGAGCGAAATTGAAAAGGTAAGAGAGCAGGTGCAGAACATCGAGTAAAACAGGCCCGGTTCTTTACACCGGGGTTTTTCTAACCATAAGGGGGAAAGGTTCCCCTTATGATCTTCAGCAGAATGATCGTTTCCCCCTTTAACCCTTTATTCGTTGTGGTAGAGAGATTTCCTGATTGGTGCTGTAACGATAATCATTAAAAACCTCCTCCGTCGTTAATTCCTGGTAGGTTCCATTGGTTGCCTGAGAACTGGTTTGCTTCAGGCGGGAGGTTGTATGTCCGCATGTCCACGTGTTGTACGCTCTCATTTGAGTGCAGAGGCAGGTCTTTTCCTTGACAGAGACGTTGTCCGGATTTTCTTCTTTTGCCTGCCGGTAGGCTTCGATGTAGGAACAGACGCCCTCCCTGTCCAGAATATAACCCATAGACTCACAGTTCGGCTTGATGCCTTTGCCAATACAGGGGCTGTTGGAGAGCATTCGCATGGGATATCCTGTGGGGGAAACCAAATTGACGACAATATCCTCTTCCTTCGCCTCGAAGTAGGCCTGCTTGGCTTTATCCGGCAATCCACTTTCCTTGGTGACTGTGAAGCGAGTCGCCACCTGAACGCCCGCAGCGCCAATTTCCATCATATCCACAGCATCAGTCCCGGTGAAAATACCACCTGCTGGAAGCACCGGGATATCAAGCTCCTCCTTTTTAAGATATTCCATCACCTCCAGGGTAATGGTTTTTAAATCATATTGAGACCAGTCGTCCAGCCCAAAGCCAAGGTGACCCCCGGCCAGGGGGCCTTCAACCACTATATAATCCGGCATTCTCTTGAGCCTGCCCGTTCTTTTCAGAAAGAGTTTTAGCGCTCTTTGCGATGAGACAATAATCCCGAGTTTGACATCCCTGAAGCGAGGGTGCTCA
>JAOZRE010000103.1 GCA_029940215.1 bacterium
CCTTCAAGGGGGCAAAGCAATACCGTACCCTTTGGGTGCGGATTCGTTTTATTAATTTACGATCTCCTACCTAAACGGATTATGTGGCTTTGTTTATTAAGGGTTGGCTCAAAAATTACTTGGAGTTTTGTTCGTAGAATGGCCAGTCTTTTCAGGACTTTTGCGGACAAGTTACACCAAGTTATTTTTGTACGATCCCCTTAATGTGTTACATGAAATCCCCCTATTATTTCCAAAGGGGAATATCATTAATAAAATTTTGTATAGCTCAATTAAACAACCTTTTCGTACTTTTCAGCAGCTTCCAACGCCTCTTCCGGAATCTCGTTCTGATAATCAGCCGGGATGACTCTTCCATCTTCTCCCTCAAATATTCGGCCGAAACCTGAGATGATGGAAACCAGGATGATCAGGAAAATAGCAGCCGGGTAAAATGTCACAAAGGGAAAGGATGTGGGAGACGGAACCTTGATGAACGGATAGACATTAACCAGCGGTTCAAGGGTAGCGATCATCACAAACGCCCAAATGTGCCAGGGCATCATATAGCTGAAACTGCTGGTGCAGGCATCACTGATATTTGCCCTTCGATAGGGATGAAGCTTCTGTCCGGAGCCTAGTTCGTCGTTGATTGGACCCGCAATCACAGAGATCCGCCCCGTTGAACCCAGCAGAAGAAAATTTAAAAATGTGGTGACTCCCATCATCATCATTTCAGCACCCCGGGGGGTTTTACTGATTCCTTTCTGGAGCCTGTCTACAACCGACTCGATCAACCCGTGTTTCCGGGTAAGATGATAGGCCGCCATTAAGATCATAATCATGACAACCACTGGTAGCATGTCGGTGACTCCTTCCCCGATAATGCCTTTGATCTTTCTACCTTCAATATGAAAAATATCAACCGGGGTTAAGAGGCCTGAGACCAGACCAATCACCATCCCGGATAGAATACCGTAAGTCAGAGCTTCAAAAACTGTTTTTCCTTTGATGGCAAAGTAGAGAACAATACAGATGGGAATCAGCATCAGCATCCCCGGGGCGTGAGAGTACTTCTGGATGATCTCCTGTGTAACAGCTGTCGTTGATTCACTGCCCAAACCAAACAAAAAGTAGAGGACGATGGTGATCAGAAAGGCGGGAATCACATATTTCATTCTAGCCCTGACAACGCCACCGATATCAGCACTTCCCTTCCGCGTTCGATACTGTTGCGTGGAGCTGGAAAGAATGGTGGTATCAGAGACCGGTGCAAAATGGTCGCCGGTGGCTGCACCACTGAGAATAGCGCCTGCTGCAATCGCCGGGCTGACCCCCATCGCCACGGCTGCAGGGAACAGAACCGGGGCCATTGTAAAAATGGTTCCCAGTGAGGTTCCTGTGGCGACGCCAAACAGGGCGCTGGCGATGTAGGTGAACATCACAAAAAAAGCACCCTTAATGCCCACTGTTGTTGAAAACCATATCAGACCTTCCGCAACCTGGGCTTTGCCCATCATTTTCCCGTAAATGCCGACGATCAGAAACAGTGCCAGCACCAGCATCCCCGCATCGTCACCCAGTCCTTCAACCACATCTGCCCAGTACTCTGATTTTTTTCGTGAAAAAAACGAACCCAGGATCAGACCGATCAGCCCCATGGCAGCCATCGCCTCTGCAGCAAATACCCCTTTCAGACTGAGGGCGACCGTCAATAGAATAAACAGGCCCAGGGGCATCAGGGCAAACCATCTTGTAAAGTAAAAAGCGGAAGTGGATGAGGTGTCCTGGCTGTTTATTGAATTCATCTGTTACTCCTTAGTCAGAATTATAAATATTTGAAATCATGCCTAAAATCTAGTGATATATACACCATTTTTTTTCTAAGTTAATTAGATGATTCTTTTACCATTTGTCAAGATCTTACTTGGCATGGGGACAGGTTGCATTTTTCAATACAGGTTTCGCACCTGATACAATTTTTCGGGTTGATGGTTTGTTGTCCGATGAAGAGTTTGGTCCCCCAGATGGTCGGTAGTACCTTCATCAATTCCGCCGTGGTGAACACTTTCTTAGCCATTAATTTCATCGTTCAGGTGCCACAAATCATGTTTTTCGGTGTTTTTACCTATCGGTAAAAATGATTGACAGAACCGCACCCTCCTGATAGTTTTCACATCAAAAATTGGTTTGCAGGAATGCGACTGTACTGCAGACGTCACTTGGATGTTGGTAAAAGTCGCTTTCCGATTTGCATTACATTTAAGCCGTTCGAATTGAATCAGCCCGAGATTCAAACCAGGAGGAAGAAATCCCATGAAGTGGATTATTAGGGTACTCGCTGTTATTGTCTTCATTGCAGGCGCGGGATACATGTTGCGCACGCAGATCATTCTGGAACTGGCCGGTATAGCTGCTAAACGTAGATACGATATCGGTCCCACAAAGGAAATTGATTGGGCTAAAGCCGGCGCCACGGCTAACCGTAACGATGACAATCGACCCAATATTATACTCATCATGGCGGATGATTTGGGCTGGAACGATCTGACCATTAGCGGCGGCGGAGTGGCTGATGGTTCAGTACCCACTCCGAATATTGATGCTATCGGCACAGAAGGTGTCCGGTTTACCAATGGTTATTCCGGCCACAGTAGCTGTGCTCCCTCCCGTGCTTCTCTGATGTCAGGGCGTTATCCCACCCGTTTTGGTTTTGAATTCACACCGACGCCGGGCGCCATGTTGAAGATCATCTCCTTGATTAATAAACCACAGGAGGGTCTGCCACCCCTCATCACCCATTTTGATGAGAAAACCGACCAGGTTATCCCGTTCGATAATATGGGCATGCCGACGGAGGAGATCACCCTGGCCGAAACCCTGAAGGGGGCTGGGTATCATACTGTCCATATCGGTAAATGGCATCTGGGCCGCGAGAATGGTATGGCGCCGAAGGACCAGGGTTTTGACGAAAGCCTGTTGATGCACAGTGGCATGTACCTCCCTGAAGATGACCCCAATGTGGTCAATTCCAAACAGGATTTTGACCCCATTGACCAGTTCCTGTGGAAGGGAATGTTGCATGCGGCCAGTTTTAATAGCGGGGAGGTTTTTAAACCGCGCGGGTATATCACCGATTACTATACGGACGAAGCAGTGAAGACCATTGCGGCCAATAAAAACCGGCCCTTTTTCCTTTACCTGGCACACTGGGCGCCTCACTCTCCTCTGCAGGCGACAAAGGCGGATTATGATGCGCTTTCCCATATCAAGAGCCATCGCCTGCGGGTCTACGCCGCCATGATCCGGGCACTGGACCGGGGAGTCGGTCGCGTCATGCAGGCCCTGAAGGCAAATGGGATCGATGACAATACCCTGGTCATGTTCACCTCCGACAATGGGGGTGCCGGTTATATAGGTCTTCCAAAGATCAATCAGCCCTATCGCGGCTGGAAATTGACCTTTTTTGAGGGGGGGGTGCACGTCCCCTATTTCATGCGCTGGCCGGCTAAAATCAAGCCTGGAACCATTCTCAAAGACCCGGTTCATCACTTCGATCTATATTCAACTGCAGCAAGAGTTGCCAAGGCGACTATGCCGACGGACCGCAAAATGGATGGGGTGGATCTGCTCCCCTTTGTCCCCAATATCAAGGGCACCGTTCCTGCCAAGCCGGGCTCGCTCCCACACCAGAAATTGTTCTGGCGGGCTGGAAACTACCATGTCGTACTGGCAGATGGCTGGAAGCTTCAACGTGATAGTACCGCCGGTAAGACCTGGCTGTTTGACATGAACAGTGACCCCACCGAGCAGAACAATCTGGCAGAACAGCAGCCGGAACGGGTCAAGGCCATGCTGGCCATGTTGGCTACACACAACGCCGACCAGAAGGAACCGGCCTGGCCGAACCTGCTGGAGGCGGTGGTCCGGGTGGATAAAACCCTTGACGCCCCTGTGGAAAAGGGTGATGAGTACATCTATTGTGCGAACTAGGGCTCTTTAAGCCTTTGTTCGATCAGGTTCAGCATCTTTTGGCCGATGGGATTTGCAGGGTGCCTTTCTGACAGTTGCTGGGCCATTCGTTTCGCCTTTTGGAATTGTCGGGTGTTGAAATAGAAATAGGTGGCCCCGTACAGGTAATCCGCATTGTCAGGAGCCAGTGATACGGCCTTGAGTAGAGCGGATTCTGCGTTTGCATTTCTGTTCAGACGCTGATAAAGTAAGCCCAGGTTATAGTAGATACGGGATCGGGTGCCAAATCCACTGGCAGCTTTCTCCAGGTGGATAATGGCGGCTGTCACTTTTTTCCTTTCAATCAGCAGCAGCCCCAGTTTGTAATGCGCCTCCCAGCTGTCTGGCTCTGTCTGAATTACCTCCTGCAGCAATGTCTCCGCTTCATTGTTCTTTCCCTTACCGCTAAGCAGTACCGCCAGGTTCAATTTAGCCGGGTTGAACCCGCTGGCGATGCGGATAGCGGCGCGATATTGCTTTTCTGATTGGTTGGTCTTGCCCTGGTAGTAGTACAGATTCCCCAGGTTCAGCCCTGAGAACGAAAAGTCGGCTGAATAGGTCATGGCGCGTTCGTACTCTGCCATAGCCAGGGCGAAGGCTTTTTGCTCAGCGCCGCTCAGTTGATTGCGGGGAACCGTTGCCAGACTCATGGCGCACTCCATGCGCACAGCCCGAACCGGATCATTTAGCAGGGGAGCCAACTGTTTTTTTCGTTGCTGCGGGTCGTGGCGGCTGGTATAACGGACCGCAGCGTATCGAATCAGGGGTTGCTCGTCGTTCAGGGCGCGATCAAAGGCCTGCCGACTTGCTTCACTCGGGTAGCTCCCCAGCAATTGCAGGGCTGTGGCACGGACGATATCAGGGTACAATGCATCCCCGGCCAGCCTGACCAGGTCAGTTTCAGCAGCGGGTTTCCGCAGGCGACCGGCGGCCAGAACGGAGCCGTAATGAGCCTTACGGCTGAGCCCGTACCAGCGGGTAAAATGGTCATCCGACCACTTCAAGGTCTCATCCACGTGACACTGGTTACAGGCGTTGGGGGTTCCCAGCGCGATGCTGAGGTCCGGTCGCGGAATCCGCAGGCTGTGGTCCGGCCGCAGGTCGACACCCATGTAAGTCTGTCCCGGCATGTGACAATTCACGCAGCTGGACCCTTCCCCGACGGCTGACACAACCTGTCCGGACTTGTTGGTCAACGGTTTACCCCCCTCCTCTTTCGTCCGGTGAAAATGATGGGTTTTTGAATCATACACCTGGGCCTGGTGACACTGCAGGCAGAGGTCGTTATCCTGGAGAAGCGGTTTTCCGCTGTGAACATCATGACAGTCACTGCACTTCACATCGTTGTGGTACATTTTGCTCTGCACAAAGGAACCATAGACATAAACCTCATCCAGAATCTGACCGTCAGCATGATAGAGCCCTTCCGACAGCAGTTCAGGAATGATGCTGTCCATCAGCTGTTTTTCCGAATGATCGAAGTCTTTCAACTGAAGCCGTCGCGAATGGCAGCGGGCACAGACGGCAATCTGTTGTTCCGGGTTCAGATCTGAGGTCTTGACAACCAGGCCGTAGTTTTTGATCTCTGGACGTGCCATTTCGGGGAGTTCGGCCCATTCATTATGCAGCGATCCCGGTCCGTGACAGGTTTCGCAGTTGACATCGATTTCCGACCAGATGGTTTGGTAGCTGTTAGATTCTGGGTCAAACTGTTTTTTGAGGCGGGTGGAATGACATTCGGCGCACATGCCGTTCCAATTGTGACTCTGTTTAGTCCAGTGCAGCCAGTCAGTCGAGGCGATTTTTTCATCGGGATTCAGGTGATACCACCTTTTTTTCTCCGTGTCCCAGGCGACCGACAAGCATTGCAGTCGGCCGTTCCCAAAGGGAATCAAATACTGTTGCAGGGGATTGTACCCGAAGGTGTGGGTGATCTCGAAATCTTTCAGTTGCCCGTCGCCATCCAGGGTATTGACATAGAACGCCTCCCCCCGCCGGAAAAAACGGAAGGTGACACCCTGATGACTGAAAACTGCATTGTTAAAATCGCCCAAAACAGTTGTCAGGTTTGCCAGATCCATGGATTTGTTGTGGTCAGAATTCCGCCACTTTTCGGTTTCTACTTCGTGACAGGAAACGCAGCTGTCGCCACCGACAAAAACCGCCTCTTTTGTCTGGTTATCCATGGCATTCTCTCGGTCGACGATCTCCACCCTGAAAATGTATAGAGGGATAGACAACACAATGACGATGGTTGCAATAACACCCGTTATTTGCCAGCGTTTCATAGGCTTGTCACCTGGTTGTAGGAAAATCGGCTTCGCTTCTTCTTTTTATGTGTATGGACGGCAACCCGACCGTTTTTTACGACAACGGGAAAGTAGTCCAAGGGGCGCGGTGCAGGCGGTCGCAGAACCTCCCCCCGCAGGTTAAATGCTGACGCATGACACGGGCATTCGAATTGTCCTGCTGCCTGATTCCAGGTGATTGCGCAACCAAGGTGGGTACAGCGGGAGGACATTGCCAGAAAACCGCCGTTTTCCAACCGGGAGAGGTAAAAGCCGCCATTCCGGTTGGCAGTAATGGAACCGGGAGCAAAATCATCGACGGCACCAACCTCGACAACTGTCTCGGAAGCGTGCTCGACCCGAGTTTTTCGGGGTTTGAAAAAGGAGATGCCGATCCACAATAGTTCGCCCAGGGCTAAAAATCCGAGCCCACCCCAGATGAGGGTTAGAAAGGATCTGCGGGAAGGCTTCTTTCCGGAGTCGTGGATTGATGGTAGTTTTTCTGATGTCATGGTCTATTTTAATCTATTTACTATGGATAATCCCGTGTCTGTCATGAAGCCACTGAAATAGCGGATCCGTTTCAAGATGATCTATGATGCCATTCGCTGAAACCCCAACTCGCTAACGCTCAAACAGGCGGGGTTTCGGACGCTCAAGTTCGTCAAGATCATCTACGAAACTCCTCCAGGCAATTTCAGCAGCTTCATGACAGGCACTCTGTGCAAGCGATTTATTTACGTCGCCCACCTGGGACATGAAGCCTTCGTCAAGGTCTATGGGACGTTCCATGGCCAGGTCAGTGCCATGCCCGGCCCTCTGAACCAGATACCGGAAACCGTCAGCACGATATATGAGATCAGCAGGCAAATGAATATGGCTTGGATGGCCTCATCTCTGTCAGCTGCTGCCCACCGTCTCAATACGATATAATAACCGGCAAAACCGATGAATCCGAGCAATGCCGGAATGGCAACGCCTCCTGCAGCGGTCTGTGACAGGGCGGATAGTTCCAAAGTCAGTATGCCAGCGGGTGTTGCGACCAGTGCCAGCAGCAGGGAGACGACGGCCAGCTTGCGGCCTCTTTGGGACCGAAACCAGATGCCTGACAGGTTCGATCCGGTTTTCAAATAGGGCAATCTACCCATCGCGCAGCAGGCGATAATCGGCACAATTAGAATGGAAAATACCGGATGAAACAGCAACAGCAGTTCCTGCAATCCAGCGAAATACCAAGGGGCTTTCGCCGGATTGGGGCTCAGCGCTGGATTTGCCCTGTCACCCAGCGGTGCATCAAACAGGGCCGAAAAGAGAAGTATGAACGCAACGACGACCAGAGATGCTGTCAGCTCTTTCAGCAATAAATTGGTACCGCTACAGACCGGTTGTTCCGATATCTCTGGTCCATTGTCGGGACTACGGGGAACAACCACGCCGCCGGCCCTGCGAATGTACCAGAAATGAAGACTGGAGAGCAGAATCAGCAGAGCGGGAATAATGGCGGTATGAAAGGTATAGAAAATCCGCAGGGTAGAGGCGCCGATGTTATCTTCACCCTGAACCACCTTCTGCAGGGCGTCTCCTGCATAGGGGATATACCCGAGCATACCGGTACAGATGGTCACAGCCCAGTATGACAGCTGATCCCAGGGCAGAAGATATCCGGTGAAATTGGATGCCAGGCAGCTGATAAACAGTAACAGTCCGAAAAGCCAGTTCAACTGACGGGGTGGGTAAAAGCCGCCTGAAAAGAACACCCGCAACAGGTGTAGGAAAATCACAACCACCAGAAAATTGGCGCTCCAGTGATGAATGTTGCGGACCAACCTTCCGAAGATCAACTGTTTCTGCAGGGCTACGATGGAGTCGTAGGCCCCGCCGGGAAAAGGGTCATAGGCGAACCTCAACAGGACCCCTGTTGTAAAAAGCAGGAGTATCAATACCATGGCAGCACCTCCGAGGCCCCAGGTATGATTGAATCGGGTCACCCTCTCTGGGACTTCCCGAGGCCGAAAATGGAAAAATGGATGGTTGAATATCACCTGCTCTCTTGATTATTAGGGGTACAAGGTTCTCTGTTTAACCGTGTTTTCATCATGTGCTTCTTTGAATTCGGGCTCAGGGAAATATTTACCACATGGATAATTTACATCATTCATGTGAGATACCTTACCTTTGTGGGAGGTTTCTGTCACCTGCCTGTTGAATTTAGATGCACCAAAGAGATATGGGCATAATCAATCTGTCATTGAGTTCATTCTCAATTGAACATAAGTGAAATATTGCAGCTGTTACGGCCCTGGCAAGCAAGGGTTATTGCGTTTTTTGCGGTGAGCAATCGCTCGTTTTTAGATTGACCTACAATGCAGAGCTTGATAAAGATGTTGAGACATTAACACCGATATTTGGGATGGAAACGTCCGTGAAACCCAGCGGGCGGTTATGGAACAGTGAGACTGACTGTATTGGTGAACAGGGTAGTTAGCGAATTAAGGGTCGGCTAAAAAATTAGTTCACATTCTGTTTGCAAAATGTCCAGTGCTTTCGGGACTTTTGTAAACAGAATAGGTTAAGTTATTTTTAAACGATCCCTAAATCTAATAATCTAGATGGAGGTCACATGGATTTCAGTTTAACCGCGGAAGAGCAAGCGTTCGAGAAGGAGCTTGAGGTATTTTTTGAAGCAGAGATGAAAAACGCGCCACCCGAATTTGCAGGTGGACTCGAAGGAATATATGCCAACGAAGAGGGTAACAATTTCCACAAATACATGGCGAAACGCCTGGGAGAAAAAGGTTGGATCGCTCATGCCTGGCCAAAACAATATGGTGGAATGGAAGCCACGATCATGGAGCAGATGATCTTTGACGAGGTGCGTGGACGCTATGGTGCTCCCGGGATTGATGCGTTTGGGGTGGGAATGTTCGCACCCACACTGCTGGTTGGGGCAACAGAAGAGCAGAAAGAACGGTTACTGCCACCCATCGCAAAAGGTGAGGTCTTTTACTGCCAGGGTTGGAGCGAGCCAGATGCCGGCTCAGACCTGGCGTCTGTGACCACCTTGGCTATTCGTGACGGTGATCACTTTATTGTGAATGGGCAAAAGACCTGGACCACCGGTGGACACTACTCCGACCACATGTTCCTGCTTGCTCGAACCGATTCTGATTCCAAGCGGGGTAAGGGCCTGTCAGTCTTCAACGTGGACATGAGTCTCCCGGGTATTGAGGTTCGCCCGCTGCTGTATATGGACGGAAATCATATATACAACGAAGTGTATTTCAAGGATGTGAAACTTCCTGCTTATGACCTGATCGGGGAAGAGGGCAAGGGATGGGATCTGACCCGTCAGACGATGAACTTTGAGCGCAGCGGGCAAGGCGCATACGCTGGTATGCGGGTGATTGTCGACGAGCTCATCGGGTACATGAAAAATACCAAAAGGGGTGGAAAATCCCTGGCTGATGACCCCATCAACCGGAAAAAAATTGCTCAGCTGATTATAGACTGCGAAATGGGAACGACGCTGGGATATAAGATCGGCTGGTACCAATCCAAAAACGATGCCATGAATATTATCTGGTCCGCTTCATCTTCGAAGCTGTTGGCAACCGAACTGGCTCAACGACTTTCACAGTACGCCACTGAGATCATGGGCTCTTACGGACAAATGGAAGATGACCCGGAAGCGCCAATGGGCGGTCATATGGCCAACCTGTACCAGTTCTGTAAGGGTATGACCATTTATGCCGGAACCAACGAAATTCAGCGCAACCTGATCGCCTGGGTCGGGCTGGGATTGCCAAGGCTGAAGTTCAAGCCGTAGAGCCGACCCTAAATATGATCTTACAAAAACGAAAAATTCATGCATGCAACGTTATAGGAGAATAAAAGATGGATCTCGATTTTAATAAGGAGCAGGAAATGCTTCGCAAATCAGTGGCGGAATTTCTGAGTAAAGAGTGTCCTTTTGATGACGTCAGGGAACTGGAAGATAGCGAAAAGGGGTACTCCCCCGCATTGTGGAAAAAAATGGCCCAGCTGGGCTGGATGGAAGCGTGTTTCCCGGAAACGTATGGCGGATATGGAGAGTCCTTTTTTGATATTATTATCATTATGGAAGAGATTGGCAAAAAAGCGTATCCCAGTCCCTTCTTTTCGACGGTTGTGCTCTGTGGACAAACCATTTTGGAAGCTGGATCCGAGAAGCAGAAAAAGGATCTGCTGGGCAAAATCGCTGCAGGTAAGCTGATTATGGCCCTGGCCCAACAGGAGGTTGATGCCAGCTTCGAACCTGCTGATGTCAGTATGCCGGCGGAGCTGTCCGGGGATCAATACGTGCTCAATGGCACCAAGATGTTTGTTCAGGATGCCAATGTGGCCGATAAGCTGATTGTGGCTGCCCGCAGTAGTGAAGGGGTCACGTTGTTTCTGGTGGACGCCAAGGATCCGGGGATCAGCTGCCGGAAGCTGAATACCATCGGCAAGGATAATATCTGCCGGGTGGATTTTAAGGATGTCAAGGTGTCCAAAGACGATTTGATCGGGGATGACGGAAAGGGCGTGGACATCCTTGAGAAGATGTCTCAACGAGCAGTCGTTGCAAAATGTGCTGAAATGGTTGGCGGTGCCCAGGAATCACTTGAAATGACCGTTTCCTATTCCAAGCAGAGAGAACAGTATGGGACCCCGATCGGTGGCTTTCAGATTATGCAGCACTATATGGCGGATATGAAGATCGCTTATGAAACCTGCGCGAATTATCTGTATCAAGTCGCCTGGATGGTGGATGAAGGGAAAGCGACGGTTCTGGCAACCTCCGCCCTGAAGGCTGAAGTCAGCAGGCAATACAAGTTTATCACCGAAAAGGGGGTTCAGATCCATGGTGGGATTGGGACAACCCGTGAATTCAATATCGGTCTTTTCTATCGTCGTGCCAAGGCCTTTGAGTATGTGCTTGGTGATGCTGACTATCATACCGAAAAAATTGCTCAGGCAGCTGGAATGTAAAGGAAGCACCCCCTGCTTCTTCGGTCGATCTCCGAAACGGGAAAGGTTATCCGGAGATCGACCGTCTATATAACCTGGTTTATTCAAATTAGAAAGCCGGGTCCTTTGGGGCCCGGTCAATTACTCACTCCCAGGAACAGTATGCAGACGCCCTTCAGTTTCGATCTGGTCATCGCCTTTGGATTGCTTTCAGCATTTCTCCTGTTGGGTCTGCTGTTCAGGGCTAAAATCCCGTTCTTCCAGAAGTATCTGATTCCCAGCTGCCTGATCGGTGGGTTTTTGGGTCTGATAGTCTTGAATAGTCTACCAGTCACGTTGAATATTGAGCAGTTTGAAGCCTTTACCTATCATTTCTTTGTGATTTCCTTCATTTCCGTCGGGTTGACCGCATTCACAGATAAAGGTGAAAAAGCCGAAGGTGCACAACTGACAGTCAAGGGAGTCGCCAGGGGAGCGATCTGGGGTGGTGTAATTGAAGGGATGACCCTGGCTGTGCAGGCGCTAATCGGTAGTTCGCTGGTATTTCTCTTCGCTTTTTTTGGATTGGAATTGTTTCCCACCTTTGGATTTTTCGCTCCGCTCGGCTTTATGCAGGGTCCCGGGCAGGCGTTGTCCTTCGGAAAGGTGTGGGAAGGCTTTGGTTTCGAAAACGCGGCTACTATTGGGCTTGTTTTTGCTTCAATGGGCTTTCTGTTTGCATTTTTTGTGGGTGTGCCCCTGGTAAACTGGGGCATTAAAAAAACAAAGGGGAAAGGGGAAAAAATTGTGCTGTCTGATACCATTTTAAAAGGGTATTTTCCGAAGAACGGAGAAAGAGAGTCCACCGGAAACCAGACAACACATTCAGCCAATCTGGATTCACTTGCGTTCCAGGCAGCACTGGTGGGCCTGGTTTACCTGATGACATACGGGTTCATTAGGGTGATCAACCTGCCCTTTTCAGAGGCTTTTGGCAGGCTGAACTGGGGATTTGCCTTTTTTTACGGACTACTGGTTGCGATGTTTACCGGCTGGATGATGAAGCGGATCGGGGTCAATCACTTTATTGACGAGGGGACACAAAAACGAATTACAGGCTGGTCCATCGATTTTCTAATCATTGCGACGATATTCGCCATCAAACCCGCTATTGTTATCAAGTTTATCGTTCCGATTCTTGTGATTGGCATGGTAACCGGGATCGTTACGACATGCATTCTGGTTTATTTTGGCAGGCGGTTGGCTGACTACAATGTGGAGAGAATGGTACTGGTGTTCGGGACATGCACCGGAACGCTGTCAAGCGGGTTGCTACTGCTGAGGATTGTTGACCCTGATCTGAACTCTCCGGTTGCGCTTGAAGCTGGAATGATCGCCTTGTGTGCCATGCCGTTTGTGCTAACGTCCATGTTGCTGATTAATGCCAAATTTCTTTTTGGATGGGAAATCTGGCATATCATGGTCGCGTTTTCCGCTATCCTGATCATCGGGCTCGCGATTCTAAAGCTTGGTAAATTCTGGCTAAAACCGGCTTTTTAATCTCATCAATCTGGATTTCAAATTGTCTATAACAGGTGCGTGGATTCAATGGTTCCTCAAAAAGACAAATTAACATTATGCAATATTGAATATAGAGTTCAATTGAGCAAATCGCTCCTGATCAGGCAATTATTATAGCTCCCGTAGAAGATGAATATCCAATTGTGAATAATGTACGGGTAATGCCCTTAGATCTTTTCACTGCTTAAATGACTTGATCTTCACATTTTTCGGAGCATTCAGAATGCCGATGGGTATGAAGGACTACAAAAGGGACATGAGACGAAGATCATGCCCTCTAAATTCTCATCCTCCGTTATGCTGGAAGGATGATAGCTAGTAGCCTTTAATCGAAGCAAAACGATCCCTGTGATAAGCGGCGTCCCCGAAA
>JAOZRE010000464.1 GCA_029940215.1 bacterium
TTTTTCTCCGCCTCTTCTTTGCGAAATAAAAAGTGCATGATCAATCCGATAACAACAGCGAATAAAATCGCTCCCACAGCCCTGGCGATGCCTAAAGGGGCTCCCAAAACGCGAGCTGTCAGTATTATGGCCAGGACATTGATGGCAGGACCTGAATATAAAAAGGCCGTTGCGGGACCAATACCGGCTCCCATTCGGTATATGCCTGAAAACAGCGGCAGGACCGTGCAGGAACAAACGGCAAGTACCGATCCGGACACCGATGATACACCATAAGACACAATCTTGTTTGCCTGTGGCCCCAGGTACTTCATCACAGAATCCTGGCTGATGAATACCGCGATTGCGCCCGCAATAAAAAACGCGGGAATCAGACACAAAATCACATGCTCCTGGGCATACCATTTAACCAGGTAAAAAGCCTCTAAGACCGCGTTGTCAAACCTCGCGATCCCCACAGGTAAAAAAAAGGCGATCAGAAATCCGGATACAATCCAAATCAACGCCTTCCACTCACTTTTCCAAATCATCTTGATGACTCCTCTATTTTATTCATTTCTTATTTTGCCAATAAGGAAACTTTACAGGTAAAAAAAACCTACTTTTTTGTTTTACAGCTAATGACGTTTTCCATCTGCCCCAAGGCGTTTGCCTCGATGACCGATTCGATACAGCTAAAGAAATCCAAAATGCAGGGCATTCTCAGGTTGTAAAACACTGTCGTCCCCTCTTTTTCCACAAATACCAGACCAGCGTTCTTCAGAACACTGAGGTGCTTTGAAACGGTCGATGTATCTGATCCAACTAATTCCGTCAGTTCAGAGACACATCTTCTCCCGGAGTGCAATTCGTCAATTATTATCAAGCGGCTGGGGTGAGACAGGGCTTTGATGATCCTTGCCTGCTCCTCATACTTTGCAATCATTTTTTTATCCATATAGCTCCTTTGTTGTTTCTTACTTGGCTATATTGCCAAATAAGAAACATTAATGTCAATGGGCAATTTCAGAAATGATGTTTGCGACAGTTTGTCACCGAACATATTGGCATATGATACAGAATCCAGTGAATGCGTGAATAGGAAAGGCGGGTATCCTTCCTCTCCCTTTACGTTCAGGATGATGAAGTTGAAAATAGCAAACCCTTAAGCGGGCAGACTTCAGCTCAAAGCGAACGCCTCTGTGGGTCTGCTATCCTGAAAAATTGAGTGCCTTATCTACCATACTTAAACCGCAGCGACTGTCACCGGAATCGCATTCAAGGAGGCGATACCTGAGACCGGATCGAACGCTTTTTCATCGGTCAGGTCGTTCATACTGACACCAGCATGCTGCGAGGCAATAGAGAGTCGGACACCAGGCCGGTTGTGCCCCCACCCATGTGGCAGGCTTACCACCCCTTTCATGACCTCATCCGTTGCTTTAACACCTACTTCGACACTTCCCACCCGGGAGGTGATTTTAACCGTCTGGCCGTCTGTCAACCCGAGATCGGTCATGTCATCGGGATGCATGAACAGCAGGCACCGGTTCTTGCCCTTTACCAGTCGTTTGCAATTGTGCAGCCAGGAATTGGCGTCAAAGAGATGTCTTCGACCGATCATCAGCAACCCACTTTCATCCGAAGTGGTTTGGCGCAGGTGATTTTCAACACGCTCCAGGTCCACTATAATGATGTCCGGAGCGCAGTTGATCTGCTTGCTGTCTGAATAGATACGGTCCGGCAGGGAAGGCTGCAACGGCCCCAAATCGATTCCATGGGGATTTTGTTTAAGTCGGTCCAGCGACAGCTTTTCCGGATGACCGGCCTGATCGCTGTATGGCCCAGTTTGAAGACCGAAATCAATCATCTGATCAGGGGTTGAATCCGGAAGTGGCTGTACCCCTAATTTTTTGGCCATCCGCTTACCAAGCTCCGTGAAGATCTCCCAGTCATGAAGCGCTCCGTCTGGTTTAGGGAACACAGGCTGGTTAAATCGGACCACATTCTGAACCGCCATCGCGAGAAAAGCCATATCATAATGATCGTGTTCCAAGGTCGATGTGGGGGGCAGTATCACATCGGCAAAACGAGTCGTTTCATTGATAAACGGATCCAGTGAGACCATGAACTCCAGTCCGCCCAGGGCTTTTTCCAGCAGGGGACCATTCGTCGATGTCAATACTGGATTGGCAGCTCCGGTAAACAGTGCCTTTATCTGCCCGTCACCTTCGGTAAGCATCTCTTCGCTCATGGCGACAGCTGGAAGCTCACCACTGAATTCAGGCAGGTTACTGACACGGCTGCTCCAGGCACCAAAATGTCCGGGCCGCGACACTGGTCCGCCGATTGTGTCAAAGGCGGGTTTTGTGAACAGAGCGCCACCGGGTCGATCCAGGTTCCCTGTAACGATGTTGATCATTTGAACGGCCCACAGGCACAGCGTACCATACATATGAACTGAAACCCCCATACGACCGTAACACACACCCCTACCGGCCGCTGCCAGGTCACGGGCCAGTTGCTTGACGGTTTCTGCGGGGATTCCGGTCAGCGGCTCCGCCCGTTCCGATGTAAATGGTCTGACTGCTGATCGGACATCGTCCAACCCGTTTAGTAAGGGGGTCAGGTGGGCTGTATCCACCAGGTTCTCCTCAAACAGGGTCTGCAAGAGGGCGAGCAGGAAAGCCGCATCGGTTCCCGGGCGGATAAAATGGTGCTCATCCGCAACCTTGGCGGTCTCTGTAAAACGTGGATCGATCACGACCAGTTTACCGCCCCGATTTTGCAGCGCTTTGAGCCGCTTGCGAACGTTCGGGACTGTCATGATGCTGCCGTTTGATGCTAACGGATTGGCGCCGATCACCAAAAAATAGTCTGTGTGATCAATGTCCGATATGGGTATCAGCAGCTGATGCCCGTACATCAGGTAGCTCACCAGGTGGTGGGGGAGCTGATCCAGCGATGTAGCCGAAAAACGGCTTTTAGTCTTCAGCAAACTCAGGAAATGCCCACTATGGGTAAACATCCCGTAATTGTGTACACAGGGGTTACCCAGATATATGGCGATACTGTTGGGGCCCTGCTTTTCCCGGATGTCAAAAATGCGATCCACGGTCAAGTCCAGCGCCTCATCCCAACTGATGGGTATCCAGTTGTCTCCCTCCCTCTTAACCGGTTGACGCAGCCGGTCCGGATCGTTGTGAATATCCTGCAGCGCAAGTGCCTTGGGACAATAGTAACCCCTGCTAAATGGATCCTGTTTATCGCCCTTGATGGACAGGATTTCATCTCCTCGGCGGCGGATTTCAAGCCCGCAGGTCGCATCGCATAGATGGCATGCCCGGTAGTGAGTCTGTTCCTGCGCATTAATAGTCATCTCTTCCCTCCTGGCGGCTGTGTTTCCGATTCAATAAGTGGTTTTATTGATTGGGTATCTTCTCAGAACAGAAGCGGTTTGATCAAGTTATATAATTGGGATCAGGCGTACAGATAAAATACCCATAGATACCTGTCCAGGATTTCTATGGCACAACTGTTTTTATTTAATTT
>JAOZRE010000465.1 GCA_029940215.1 bacterium
TTGCATTTCAGATAATTACGAACAAATATTTTTATAACTCGTAAACTCACGCTAGAACACTAATGCCAAGATTCGAGTTTCGCTCCGTCGCGGGGATTTCGATCTAAAACACGCATGAATCCATCCCTGGAGCTGTTGGAAAACCTCCTGTTTTCCATCGTTTTATATCGAAACCCCCTCGACTCTGAATTAGCACCCTTAATGGTTTGATAAATTGCTACATTAGTAAGGCTTGTTCAGTCTTTTTTCAGTATGACGGGAAACCTGCTCAGGAGATAACCAAACATGCCCGCTCAAAAACCACAGACCAAGTTTCTAAAAGATTACCGCATACCTGACTACCTTGTGGATACCGTCGATCTGACCTTTGATTTGTTCGAGGATTACTGCCTGGTCGACGCCAGCCTCTCCTGTATTCGAAGTGAATCCGCAGAAAAAGGAAATCCTCCGCTGGTCCTTATGGGCCGGGATCTGGAGCTGAAATATGTTAAGCTGGACGGGACACTGCTGACCGCTGACCAATACCAGGTTGATGACGAGTACCTGACCATTCCGGGTGTGCCGGAACAATTCACCCTGGAGACCCAGACCCGCATCGAACCACAGCACAACACATCGCTGGAGGGACTGTATAAATCAAGTGGCATGTTCTGCACCCAGTGCGAGGCTGAAGGGTTCCGGAAAATCACCTATTTCCCCGATCGACCTGATGTAATGTCACGCTATTCAACCCGGATCATCGCCGACCGTGAACAATATCCTGTCCTGCTCTCAAACGGAAACGCCGTGGAAAAGGGAGACCTGGATTCAGGCCGACACTGGGTTCGGTGGGAAGACCC
Source organism: bacterium (assembly GCA_029940215.1). GTDB lineage: Bacteria > SAR324 > SAR324 > XYD2-FULL-50-16 > XYD2-FULL-50-16 > JAHJRI01. The sequence goes on from JAOZRE010000465.1 coordinate 840, forward strand.
CTTCTACAAACCAGCCTACCTCTTTGCACTGGTTGCAGGCGACCTGCTTTTTATTGAAGACACTTTCGTTACAAAATCCGGCCGCAATGTCACGCTGCGAATATTTGTGGAAAAGGAGAATATCGACAAGTGCGATCACGCCATGCGCTCGCTGAAACAGTCCATGGCATGGGACGAAAAGGTCTATGGCCGCGAATACGACCTGGACATCTTCATGATCGTTGCTGTCAACGATTTCAACATGGGGGCGATGGAGAACAAGGGGCTGAATGTCTTTAATTCCAGCTACATCCTTGCAAACCAGCAGACCGCAACAGATGGTGACTTTGAAAAGATTCAGGGGGTCATCGCCCACGAATATTTCCACAACTGGACCGGCAACCGGATCACGTGCCGGGACTGGTTCCAGCTCAGCCTGAAAGAAGGGCTCACCATCTTCCGGGACCAGCAGTTTTCAGCAGACATGACCGCTAAAACCGTCAGGCGCATCCAGAACGTGAACCTGGTTCGAACCGTCCAGTTCGCCGAAGACGGTGGACCGATGGCACATCCCGTCAGACCCGACTCCTATATTGAAATCAATAATTTCTACACGATCACCGTTTACTATAAAGGGGCTGAGCTGATCCGCATGATGCATACCCTCCTCGGGGAGAAGCGATTCCATCAGGGTATGGACCTTTATTTCGAAAGACATGACGGGCAGGCAGTCACAACCGAGGATTTTGTCAGGTCCATGGAAGACGCCAGCGGATTCGACCTGAAACAGTTCAGGCGTTGGTACACCCAGGCCGGAACCCCCGAAGTCACTGTCAACACAGCCTACGACCCCGAGACACAAACCTTTACCCTGTCACTGCAGCAGACCTGCCCCGCCACTCCGGGACAGGACCGCAAAGAGCCCTTCCATATTCCTGTAAAAATGGGGCTTCTGGACAGTAAGGGAAACGAAATACCACTCCAACTCAGGGGCCACACATCAGCCGACAACAGCGCCCTGATACTGGATTTCAAGACAGGGCAGCAGCAGTTCTGCTTTGAAAATGTACCTGAAAGGCCTGTACTGTCAATCTTCAGAGAATTTTCCGCTCCGGTTAAGATAAAGTACTCCCCCACCGAATCGGACCTGATCTTCCTGATGCGATATGATACAGACGAGTTCAATCGTTGGGAATCCTCACAGAAACTGATGACACGCATCATCATGCAGCAGCTGCATCAAAATAAAACCCCCCTCTCCCTCGATGATCTGAAAAAAGCTGTTTCAACAGAAGTCAGCGACCTGGCCGAAGCGTTTCGACAGATCCTCTCCGGGGATAATCTGGATAACGCCATCATCGCTCAGATGCTGTTACTGCCCAGCGAAATCTTTCTGGCCGAACAGCTGGAAACTGTCGATGCCGCCGCAGTTCACCATACCCGGGAGGCTGTGAAACAGGTGCTGGCTGAAAAATTGAAGGAAACATTGCTGGAGGTATATCACAACTGCCAGGACAGCGGTCCTTTCAGTGTGGACGCAGAAGCTGTCGGTAAACGAAGCTTGAAAAATGTTGCGCTGGGATACCTGATGTCACTGGAAGATGAATCTACCCTGATCCTCTGCCAGGAGCAGTACGGAAAAGCCGACAACATGACGGATGAGATGCAGGCGCTGACCTTTCTGGCCAACCGGAACTACCCCGGCAGGAATCAGGCATTAACCACATTCAGTGAAAAATGGCAGGAGGACCCCTTGGTGATGAATATCTGGTTTACCATACAGGCGGCTTCCAAATTGACCGATATTGCCACCATCGAACGTCTTCTTTCACATCCACGATTTGATATCAAAAACCCCAATAAAATCCGAGCACTGATCGGAACCTTCTGCAGCACCAACCACATCAATTTTCATGCGGAAGATGGTTCAGGATACAAGTTCCTGGCTGACCAGATTGAGCGGTTGAATACCATCAACCCCCAAGTCGCCGCTCGACTGCTAACCCCATTAACCAGATGGCGACGGTACGACACCAGTCGACAACCTCTGATCACATCACAGATCACGCGAATCCTGGAGATTCCCGATCTATCCAAGGATGTGTATGAGATCGCTTTTAAAAGTTTGAATTAAAAAATTAAAGTTTTTCCAGACATTGCCGATAAGGAAACAGTTCTATTGCGATCTGCTATTGGGCTATCCGTTTAAGAAAATTCCTAAAGGTTTGTTTCCAACTGCCGATAGAGAAGATAAGCGGTACTGGTTCGGTTTGTTCTACAAGACCGTCCGATAGTGAAGAGCGCTTTTTATGATTTCTTAAGGAACACACTTGAATTGAAAAAGGTGATGTTATGAATCGTGTCTTATCGCGAATTCTGTCCCTGATGCTGACGGTCAGCTTTTGCGTCATCGGTGTCAACAGCTATTCGCAGCCGGCGAGGACCGGCGGTAATCTATACACCAAGTGGATAACACTGGCTCTGGTGGGGAAAAATCAGGCGGAAATTGAGTACTTCTTTCGAAACGAAAAAGAAGCGACCATCAATCAGGTTAAAACACGAGTTCGAAATGCTGTGGTTGAAAACCTGAGGAGAGCCGGGATCAATAAATTGATCAAGCAGAGTTCGGACGCCGACGACCTGAACGTGGTCATTCGAAAAATCATTATTGAAATCCGCTATGCCGGTATGGAGCTGGATAA
>JAOZRE010000104.1:0-2439 GCA_029940215.1 bacterium
CAAATGACATGTCTGAACCAGGAGACCAATCAAAACTAAAATCATTTAAATATCAGATTGTTAGACTTTATAGACGTAGACCCGTTATCATGTTATATTGTAAGATTATTCAAAGTAGGAAGGCCACCCAGAATTTCTGAAACAATATGGATTTGGGTGTTTGCCGCCCCCGATTCATATCAGGGACGAAAGACTGTTGCAATCCGGAACCATCCCGATCTCAACATTTAATTCAGACATATGATTACAATTGGTTATCCATTTCGAAAACAGGACATGGACACGATTATGGATGTCCTGTCCAGCGAAGGTACGATGGTTTTCCCAACCGAAACATTTTATGCCGTTGGCTGCCTGGCTACTTCATCCCGTGCTGTCGAAAGGATTTATTCCCTGAAGCAGCGAGAGAAAGATGCCCCTTTGTTGGTTCTTGTCGACAGCTGGTGGATGCTGGAGCAGTATACCGACAACCTCTCACTGCCTGTCAGGGAAATGTTGGCGCGCTACTGGCCCGGGGCGTTGACTGCCATACTCAAGCATCAGGGTAACCTCGCTGAAATGTTGAACCAAGCCGTCGAAACCCTTGGATTCAGGATGACGTCATCTGCCGTTGCCCGGGAACTGGTCAATATGGTCGATACCCCCCTTGTCGGAACCAGTGCCAATATTTCAAATGGAGAGAGCACCTCCCAATTTGAAAAGGCGCAATCGATATTCGGCGACCAGGTTGATCTCTACATAGATGGCGGTGACACGCCTGGAGGACTGCCATCCACGGTTGTTGATCTGTCTGGCAACGGTCTCTTACAGATCCTACGCCAGGGTTCTGTGCAGATCAGCAGCGGTGAGATTGATATCCTCCAATAATGACAAGATTAAGAAAGCGATTTGTTGAAAGGGGCTTTCCCTTTTCGGTATAACAATTGAATGGGATATTACGTTAAAAACAAGTTGATGCACTAAGCGGACTTGCTAGTGATAACATACTGAAACAAAGATCTTTCAGGCATTAAGACGGTTAAGGTAAAAATAATGAAGAAGAAGAAAAAAGTAGATTCTAAGGAAATCGGATTGGATATCGGCCTGATCCTGGCGAAGCAGTTTTTTAACACAGAGTATCTTCACTATGGATACTGGACCGATGGTCTCAAGATCGAAACCGCGAATGTATACAAGGCACAGGAAAACTATGCCGAATTGATCGCTTCCCATATTCCTGACACCACTAAGACCATTCTGGATGTTGGGTGCGGTGCTGGCAAATTTGCTGAAAAGCTATTGGATCTGGGCTATACTGTTGACTGCGTCTCACCCAGCCCTAACCTGAACCGCCATGTCCGAAAGCTGATTGGCGACCGCTGCGAGATATTTGAGTGTGGATACGAAGACCTAAAGACGGATAAACAGTATGACATGGTTCTTTTCAGCGAGAGCTTTCAGTATATTCCCGTGTCAGAGTCTCTCCCCCAGAGCATGCGATTTTTGAAGAATGGGGGCCATATCCTGATTTGCGATTTTTTCCGCCGGGATGTGGAAGGCACCAGCCCGATCGGCGGCGGCCATGAACTGAAGGATTTTTATAACGCCGTTGCTGAATATCCCCTTGAAAACCTGGTAGACCTGGACATCACTAAAGAGACGGCACCCAGCATCGATATTGTCGACGACTTTCTGCACAATGCCATCCATCCCATTTACGATCTGATCTTTTACGTTCTGGATAACAACTACCCTAAGATTGCCAAGCTGATTCGGTGGAAGTATCGAAAAAAGCTGGAAAAGGCAAAATTCAAGTATCTTCAGCGGCAACATAATGGGGAGAGTTTTGCAAAATTCAAGTCATACCATTTGCTGCTTTATAAATGGAATGATAAGTAATGCAAACAGAACTGAAATAGAGACAACAGACTGGACACTGATTTGGTCCAGGGCTTTGATTAAAACACGCGACTACTGACCCATGGCTATTTTTTCTCGGATATTTAAGCTGGTGCTGATTTACAAACTTCAGCTGATTGCCGGCATTATTGCCATGCTTGCCTTTGCTGTATTGAATGTTGCACCGGCCTGGTATATCAAAAACCTGATTGATTCCCTCAATTCGGACAAGATCTGGCCGTTGAGCCGTTTTATTCTGGTCGGTTTGGCCGTTGTTATCCTGTACGCAATGAGGGGGATCTCTTTCTTCGGCCAGAGTTATCTAATGGGATCACTGGGGCAGAAGATCGTCCGGGAACTCAGGGATAAACTGTTTGGAAAGGTGGTGTTTTTGCCCATATCATATTTCAACAAGCAGGCAACAGGAGACCTTACATCCCGATTAACCATCGACGTCACAACCCTCAACGAGGCGATTATCACCGGTATAATTGCGCCACTAAGAGACATTCCACAGATCATCATACTACTGGGGATCCTCGTCTATCGGAGCTGGGAACA
>JAOZRE010000104.1:2449-12348 GCA_029940215.1 bacterium
ACAGCTGCCTGGCTGATAACGAAATTCGGGCAGCAAAATCAGAAAGTCACCACCAAGAGGCTTAATAAATTCGGGGACCTCTCCAGCCTCCTGAACGAGACCATCACAGGAATTCGTGTTGTAAAAGCCTTTAATATGGAGTCCTATGAAATTGATCGATTTAAGCAGGAGAACCAGAGCCTCTTTCGATCTTTCATGAACTCTGTCAAAATCGCCGCTTACTCAAACCCGATACTGGAAATGATAGGAGCCATCTGCGGTGCAGCGATGCTGATGTATGGTGGCTACCTCATCATCCACAACGAACTCACCGGTGGGGATTTTGCCTCTTTTATCCTCTCCTTCTTCATGCTGCAGGACCCCCTCAAGAAACTGAACAACATCGGCCTGAAATTGCAAGAGGGGTACGCTGCGGCACTTCGGATTTTTGAGGTAATCGACAAGGAAGCGGAGACAGAGAACACGCCAAACGCCATCAAACTGCCAACCATTGAAAAGGAGATCCGGATTCAAATCAAAGATTTCAGTTATGAAGCGGATGAAACGGTATTAAACAATATCGAATTGACAATGAAGGCTGGTACTATCACAGCGTTAGTGGGTTCAAGCGGCAGCGGAAAGACAACCCTCTCCAACCTGATACCCCGTTTTTACAATCTTGACCCGAGCGAAGGCAATATCTGGATTGACGGAACAAATCTGCGTGATGTCGTGCTGCACTCTCTCCGGGCTCAGATAGCCATCGTCACCCAGGACATTGTGCTCTTCAATGATACGATTTCTAATAATATTTCATACGGCAGTATTCACGGCTCAGCGGACCAGATCATTGAAGCCGCTAAGAATGGATATGCACACAATTTCATCACCAAACTTCCGGATGGATATGAACAGGTTGTCGGTGAACACGGTGTGCGGTTGTCAGGCGGCCAGCGGCAGAGAATCGCCATCTCCAGGGCCCTGATTAAGAATGCACCTATCCTGATTCTTGATGAAGCAACCAGCGCGCTGGATACCGAATCTGAAAAGGAAGTTCAGGCTGCCATTGAAAACCTGATGAGAAACAGGACCACATTGGTCATAGCCCATCGCCTCTCAACGATCCAACACGCCGATATCATCCACGTGCTTAATCAGGGTCGTATTGTCGAATCCGGAACACACCAGGAACTCCTGGACGCCAATGGAGAGTATAACAAGTTGTATAATATGCAATTTCAGTAGTTTAAGGTCCTTCCCCCTGCTACATCGCTTTATCCAGAAAATCTTTCCAGTCATCCACCCGGGTCCACATCGAATCTTCCAAGCCTTTGTTGTGGGGGCGACTCATCAGGAATACCTCGCTATTGCCAAAAGCCGATTTGACCTCCTGGCAATTTCGGGGATGATCATCCAGAAACACCATGCGCTCACCTTTGCGATGCAGTTTTGAGATAACCGTCGACTTTGTCGGATAGCTATCATCATTAAAATTGTGGTGCCCGGCCAGAAATAACTCCTTATATTGCAGTTGATATCGTTCCAGATTTTTCCGGCGGCTTTCATATTGGGGCTTGGCAAGATTGGTAATCAGATAAACAGGATGCTGCTCTGAAAGCTGATTGAAACTGTCTGTATCAACCAGCAAATTCAGACGGGTGAACTGATCAGAATCCATAAAATTATGCCAAACCTCATCAATGTCAAGGGTGTTGAAGTCGTTTGCCAGTTCCCATGATTGAAGGATGAAACCCAACGGTAAATCAGGCAGATACTCATCACGGACAAAATCAACAAAGGCGGCTTCAAAATCCAGGATAACACCATCCACATCCAAATAAAATTCCATAGGTCTTTACACTCTTTAAAACGGTTAGATTATGACAAATTTCAACCAGGTTTCTGAAAACCACAAACAACAGTCTCCATGGATTTTTCGACCGCAATTCGGCCGCCGATAACGGAGAGCCGGTCATGTTTACTATTTTATTGCGAAGCATGGGTTTAATGCCCCCTTCTAAGCTGCAAGTTTCGCTTCTCACTAGCGGCGACGCGTCATCCCGATCCGGGATCCAGATAAAAAATATTGATACCCCACTGCTTGCGGCGGGGTCCTTCATCTGTTTTATCAGTCAGGTAAAATAGATAACCGATTGTTGACTTGAACGCCCAATTCGATTATTTTAGAATCCAAGTCGTGATGAACGCTTGTTTCTTTTTTTGGTTATTCCCTTTTCCAAACAGAAATTCTGTGTTAGCGATTGAGTCAGTTCAGTAACGATGGCCGATCGAACCCTATTTCAATTTTCATATCAATATTGCATGAGCGAATCAGAAGAGGCAAACTCCTACACCATTGACATCAATAAAAAAAAGTACACTTTTTATTGTACGGATGGAGACGAGCACGTTCTGAAACTGCAGAAGAAACTGGCAGAAATTATCGACGCCCTGTCCGAGCAGGAACCGGGGCATATTCTGTCCAACTACGCAATGAAAATTGCCCTTCTCCTTGCGGACGAGGTTATTCGAGGGGAAACCAATCGCCTGGATCAGGAAAAAGAGATAGACGAAACAATCAGACCAATGATTTACAAATTAGATGCTATCCTGAGCGGCGCGCCGTAACTTTTAGGTGGACAAATAGCCCGGTTTCTTTGTAGAATTAAACCACAAAAAGTCACACAATTCTGCCCTGTTTGTGATTTCAGGTACATTGAGCCGTAAACAATAAAACGGGATCGGTCACTGTTAACGGTGCGCAAGCCCATATACTAATGGGAAGCCTAAAGTTATTAACTACTTTTCCCACCTGGTTCGCCAGGTTCAATAAACTCCTGAAACACGGCAGGGCGGTTCAACACTCTTCTCCAGCATTACAATACCCTCACTGATAGAGATCAATCAAGTGGTCTGCTCCTGCGTTTTTCAGTCGCCTTTTTCTGGCTTCTTCCTTTTCTGTTTTTTCAGGCTCATCCAGCTCTTGAACCGTTGACAGTTTTTTAACCGTCTTCTCCTTTTCAACCAGATTCAGGACCTGGGCCCCGTTCGCAACCGTTGCATTCTGGCGAGCTTCATTCAACCGATTCAAAAGTGGTGATTGGGAAATCACGATTTGCAGATTGTGTATCTCTCCCATTAATACCCCAGTTAAGATTAACCTTCTACTTGCCAACGCCGACTCATTACTCAATTACAGACAGAAATAAAGCGCTGTTAGATCGGATTATACATCAGTTGATTCAATTAATAAACCCGGTTCCGCCACATCAGTTGATTCGCATGTCAAGCTGCTCTTGTCAGCACTCTGTAATGCAATTTGCCCGCCTTCCGAAAATTAGGGGTTGGCCCGAAACCGAAGTTCGCGATACAGTGGAGAGGTAATTTCAGAATTAATCAACAGTCACTGATCACACCAAACCTGGAACCCCAGTCAAATGAACAGATATCAGTCGCTGATTAACAGATTTGCTGTCCGACGCCCGGTCATCACCATTATCCTGGACGGTTATGGCATTGGCCGACAGGACTACACCGACGCCATATTTCAAGCCTCAACCCCCTTTGTCGACCATTTACGAAAATCATATGCCAGCACTATGCTGTTAACTCATGGCAGGCATGTTGGTCTTCCCGGGGAAAAGGATCTTGGCGGTTCAGAAGTAGGTCATCTTACCATTGGTGCTGGAAAAATCATTGCCCAGGGCCCCACCATGATCACCAACGCCATCAGTGACGGCTCTTTTTATCAGATGCCGGCGCTGCAGGCAGCTTTTTCCCGGGCCAATTCCGGTGGTTCCCTTCACCTGATCGGTTTACTGTCTGATGGCAACGTCCACAGCCATCTGGACCACTTTATCGCTGTGATCGAAGAAGCCGCCCGACAGGGGGTAAAAACCTGTTACGTTCACGCACTGTTAGACGGCAGAGACGTCGAAATTCAAAGCGCCGACCAGTACGTTGATCAACTGGAAAACCTGTTCACGGATATTCGGGCTAACCATCCGGGCTGGCAATATGGATTCGCTTCAGGAGGCGGCAGAGAGGTTATCACCATGGACCGCGACCAGAACTGGGACAAGGTCAGACACGGATGGGAGACCCATGTCCAGGGAGCATCGGGGAGCAATTTCCCTTCAGCAGCCGTTGCCATCACCCATTTCAGAAAGCAGAACCCGGAGCTGATCGACCAGGACTGCCCCCCATTCAACATCACAAATGAAAATGGCGAGATCCCGAAAATTGTTGATGGTGATGCCGTTATCTTCATGAACTTCAGGGCAGACCGGGCAATAGAGTTAACCCAGGCATTCACCGAGGAAGGATTCAAAGGTTTTGAAATCGACCATCGTCCGGATGTTTACTTTGCCGGCATGATGGTTTACGACGAGGACACCAATATGCCTGAGAACCGGATCATGAGCAGCCCATCGGTTCCGGCCCCCTTCGGCAAGCGCATTCTTGAGCTGGGTCTCAACCAGTTCAGGCTGGCAGAGACACAGAAATATGCTCATGTTACCTTTTTCTTCAATGGCGGATACCGAAATCCCCTTGATTCGGAAAAGGAGATCTATCACCTGATTAAATCAGACAAAATCGACTCCTTTGCACTGGCGCCAAAGATGAAGGCACCTGAAATTGCTGACCAGGCAATCAATTTTATCAATTCCAGACAATTTGATTTTGGACTGATCAATTTTGCCAACACCGACATGGTAGGGCATACGGGTGACATGCAGGCAAGTATTATCGCTGCCCAGACGGTTGATCATGCTGTCAGACGGATTTGCGAAAGTCTGGAAGCGGTCAACGGACTGGCTATTATAACAGCTGACCATGGAAACGCCGACGAGATGATCATTACCAATAAGAGTGGTGTTGAAGAGATCAGTACCAAGCACTCCATCAATCCGGTACCGCTTGTCCTTTTCGACCCCCACTTCAAAGGTGAATATCAGCTGAAGGCACTCCAGGACAAGTCTCCTCTAAACCTTTCCATGATTGCGGCTACCAATTACATTCTCCTCGGAAAACCAGTACCGACTGATATCAACGATTCACTGTTCGCGGTTTGAACGGCGGCACCAGGCTGACATTTAACCCTTGAAATGTCAGCCCACTATTTCTATAATCGATCAGTATAAACAGACACGGAATTCATCCTTCATCCAGAAAAGCCCGTTTCCCATCTGAAATTTCGACCCCAACAGTAAGCCTATGAAAACTCTGACGCTCAAAGAGATTGCAGACTCCCTGAACGCGAACCTGATCGGCGACCCCGATGAGGTTATCAGCGGTATTAACGGCATTATGGAAGCCGGCAAAGGGGACATCACATTTCTGGCCAACCCCAAATACAAGGAGCATCTGCCCCTCTGCAATGCATCCGCGATCATGGTGGGTCGGGATGTGACGGCTGAAGGTGTGAACCTGCTGCAAGTCGATAATCCGCGCATGGATTACGCACGGGTCATCAACCTGATGTTTCCACTGAAATCCGAAAGTGGCACCGTCTCCGAACAGGCATTTATCTCAGCAACGGCAAAAATCGGGGAAAACTGCACCATTTATCCCAATGTATACATCGGCGAAAATACACAAGTGGGGAAAAACACTGTTATCTATCCAGGGGTTACCATCGGAGACGACGTTACCATCGGAGTCGACTGTTTCTTCCGATCAAATGTTGCCATTAATCATGGCTGCCAGATTGGAAACCGATGCATTTTCAACTCCGGGAGCGTTGTCGGCAGCGATGGATTTGGATTTGAGCGGGAAAATGACGGCGACCCTCACCACAAGGTGCCCCAGGTTGGAATCGTCATCATCGAAGATGACGTGGAAGTCGGCGCTCTCTGCGCCATTGACAGAGGCTCCATCAAAGCGACTGTCATCGGTAAGGGAACCAAATTCGATAACCTGGTCCATATCGCTCACAACTGCCAGGTTGGCGAAGACAACCTGCTCATGGCACAGACACTACTGGCGGGAAGTGTCAAGACCGGCCGAAACGCCTGGTTTGCCGGGCAGGCCGCCGTCCTCGACCATCTGAAAGTGACTGACAACGTCAAGGTGTTCGGCAGGGGCGGTGTCATGCAGAATATTGATGAACCTGGAATGTACGCCGGATTTCCGACCCGGCCATTTCTGGACTGGCAGAAGGCATCCGCCATGTTCTACAAAACTGACGATCAGCGTAAAAAACTGACGGCTCTGGAAAAAAGGGTCAAGGAACTGGAAGCAAAACTGGGAAACACAGATGAAGGCTAGCTGAACACGAGTCACTGATTACTAAAATTATCTGGCACACGCAATTTTTTAAGAAGTCAGGGATCTGACTTCCCCATACGCTTTATCCCGATAAAGCGTTTTAATTCAAGACACACTAAAGGAGACATCATGGCTATTGAAATATTACCTTTGGATAAAATCATGGAACGCGTCGGACAGGAAATTGGCAAGAGCCCATGGGTTCTAATCGACCAGGACCGCATCAATCAATTCGCGGAGTGTACTGGTGACCACCAATGGATTCATGTAGATGAAGAAAAAGCGGCGGCGGGACCCTTCGGCAAAACCATCGGTCACGGTTTTTTGACCATATCCATGATTCCCAAACTCAGCGAAGACACATCAGTGGTCCCTGAGGGAACCATGATGGCTATCAATTACGGACTGGACAAGGTGCGCCTGTTGAATCCAGTTACCGTCGGATCCAAAATCAGAAGTAATATTTCTCTGGGGAGTGTCACGGATAAAGGTGGTGGAAGAATTCTGATATCTACCGTTCACACTATCGAGATTGAAGGACAGGAAAAACCAGCCTGCGTTGCTGAGTCACTGGCCATGTTTTTTACCCAGCAGTAAGACACTTAAGGTTGCATCAAGGAGCCGGAGCAGATCCGGGATTGAATGTTAAGTTAACGAGTCACACATTCAATTGCGATTTGTTCCAGGCTATCGGTTAAAACGCGCAGATCCGTAGTATTGTTCAACCAGTGAACATCTTTGTTTACAAAGGGTCCCTGATCAACACAGGCTGTTTCACAGCCGACAACGATCAGGATGTGGTCAGCCGCTTCGTCCTCCCAGGAGACAAACTCCCAGGAATCAAAGAGCATAGTCCGAAGCCTCTCCACGAGAGCGACGCGGTCAAATTTTGGACCGCATCCACCGCAATATTTGACCCCTATTTTTCGTCGGACTCTTCCTTGATTCCGCATAGTTTTTTCGCAACTCGTTGCTTTTCCTTCATATTCACCTGCCTGGAGATCATGATCCGTTGCGCTTGAGGCGAACCGGCACCATGCATTGATTCGGTCAGATATCCAACTGCTGCGGTACCCAGGGTCAGGTTTTCAATCAAGCGCAGGATTCTCATGCGATTCTCAGTGGAAATCGTTTCGTTCCCTTTGTAGTACTTTTCCATCCACTTCCCAATTGTCGGCGACAGAAAATCCTTCTCCGACGGCAGGGTCACCATCAGACCACCGGCCACATCCTGTGCCAGTCGAGCGATATCATATGGAAAGCGGGTAACATTCTGCTTGCAGACATTAGCCAGCAGCGTATTGACAAGATAAGTCCCACTCGGCTCCTTGTGTCCTTCTGAGGCACAGGCAATAGACCCGCAGTAGAGGGTTTCATTGAGGTGGTTCATCTCAATGATCTTGTCCTTCACGTGAGACGCTTTAGCTGCGCCGTTGTATTCAGCGACCGTTTGAGTAGCTCCAATCAGCACATCCCCGACACCGGCTTTACAGGCGTAACTCTGGCGGTGGTAGGACGCAAACTGCTCAACCAGCTGACCGGCAAATTCATACTCACGACACATGAAAATGCGCTCACGGGGAACAAACACATCATCAAAAATCACCAACGCCTCGTGCCCACCGAAAAAGAGGTTCCCCTGGTCCATGTTACCGCCTTCCATTTTCCGCAGATCACATGACTGCCGCCCCATGATGTAGGAAATTCCTTCGGCATCAGCTGGCACGGCAAAGGATACCGCATAGTCCTTATCCGCTTCACGCATGGAGATTGTGGGCATAACAATGACTTCGTGGGAATTCACAGCACCTGTCTGGTGTGCTTTGGCTCCCCTGACCACAATCCCGTCCTCTCTGTCCTCGACAATCCTGAGAAACAGGTCCGGATCCTTCTGTTGATGGGGCGGTAGCCCACGATCACCCTTGGGATCGGTCATGGCACCGTCACAGGTCAGGTCTTCCGCCTGAACATAGTCGAGAAATTTTAAAAACCGTTGATTGTATTCGGTTCCCAGCTTGGCATCCATGTCAAAGGTTGTCATGGAAAGAGCATTCATGGCGTCCATACCTACACAGCGCTGAAAGCAGCAACCGGTCTGGGACCCCAGCATCCGTCCCATCTTGGTTTTTTTCACCAGATCGTCAACCGATTGATGAATATGGGTAAACCGGTTGACCTTCTTTCCGGTCCGATGGGAGGTGACTGTCATGATATCCTCGAACTCGGGCCTGCCTGCCAGTTCATAGGTTTTTGCCACCGCATTCATGGAGGGGCGAATGATGGGGTGATCCACCACATTATCCACTTTTTCACCGAACATGTAGACAACCAGATTCAGTTTTCTCAGGCTTTCGACGTACTCTTCCGCTGTTTTCATACTGTTTTTAACTCCATATAGTCTATTTGCGCTTCGCATTGATGCTTAATGTATCCGTTACAGCATCCATTGACAACTGGAATATCGGCAGTAATGCGCTGCAGAGTCACCTCAACCAGAAATAAGGCAGGTATATAGATCGTCGAAAAGGCAGAAATCCGTCCCCGCTGAGAGTGATCCGTCAAAAATGTAGCTCAAAATCAGCTGGGACAGGCAGGAGACTTGAGTTGTAAGTCTGGGCTCATGGACAAATTGGATTTTACGTATTCGGTCTAACAATCAGCGTTGATATGCGAGGGATAGGGGCAATTTCAGTCAAGAATGGCAACCGCCCGCACCCAACCTCCGCTGGCGGCTTCAATTTTGATCGGAAAAACAGACACCTTGAAGCCAAAGGGGATCGGGATCTGATCTAGATTGGCCATCCTTTCAAGGTGGCAGTATTCCCGCTCCTGGCCCAGGTAGTGAGATTCCCAGAACCGCTCTTTATTACCGGCCTTGAGTTCATCAATCATGTCGCCCAGGGAGCGATCCCATCCCCAGGCATCGATTCCCATAACCTTGATCCCCTGATCAATCAGCCAAAGCGTCGCATCCCTGCTCATACCTGGATTCAAATTGGCATAGTCCTTTTTTCCCAGTTGTTTATAGACATCTGTCCGGATCAAAACAATATCAAGCGGCTTTAATTGATAGCCGATATTGGACAGTTCTTTCTTCAGATCATCTGCAGATATTCGATCACCCCTTTTCTTTTCATGAAAATCAAGCACAACCCCGTCGCTGTAGCACCATTCAAGTGGCACCTCATCTATGGTCTTGGCCTTTTTCCCTTCTGAGGTCGGCCCAAAGTGCCATGGGGCATCAAGATGTGTCGTGTCATGGGTAGTCAAATGCAGATGCTCAATCGCGGCATAACCGCCACCCTTAAAATCCGATTGTTGAACACCGTAGGCAACCGCACATCGTTCTGCACTCTTCTGATGCGAGACGTACTCAATCGTGGGAGGCCTGGGCCCCTTGTCATGGGTGTTCAGTGTCGCGCTTAAATCTATTAGCGTGGTCATTCGCTCTTCTCATTTCAATGATGTTTGCAGCTGATTTGCTCGTTTGCCAATCAGCAGGCTTAACACGATCAGAACAGCCGCCAATATAACGGCTGTGATGTTGGCAACAGGATGAGGTATCATAAACATCACCCCAAGAATAATGCACAGAATGCTCTGGGGAAGGCGCAGACGCTTAATTAAAAACAGGTATTGTTCTGCGCCTC
>JAOZRE010000104.1:12358-13164 GCA_029940215.1 bacterium
TCCACTGATAAAAATAATACCGGCAATTGACATGACAATAGACAACACGATTTCGGTGGGGCTGCCGATACCCACCAGGGCGGGATTGTAAACAAAAATAAACGGAATCACATACGCTACAAATCCCAGTCTCAGGGAATACATGCCGGTTTTGATATTACTTGTTCCCGCCAATCCTGCCGCGACGATGGAGGCAATGGCTACCGGTGGTGTGATAAAGGAGATCATCCCCCAGTACAGGATAAACAGGTGGGCGGCGATGGGTTCGATACCGATTTCTATCAGAGCGGGTGCGAGAATCAACGCCAGGATAATATAGCAGGGAATCATGGTCATGCCAATTCCCAGGACAAAACTCGCTAGAGCCCCCATCACCAGCAATGGGAAGAGATGACCCCCGGCAATCTGCAGAATGCTGGAGGAAAAGCTTTGTGCAACACCGGTAAGAAGCAGTGAGCCGATAATCATGCCCACACCCACCATAATGGTCATTATTTCAGGCAGAACTCTCCCACAGGTTTCGATAAAGGATAAAAGGGTTTCTTTTGACAGCTTTGAGCGGGCAAAGACCAGGATTAAGACGAACATGATCACGATTGAAAAATAAGGGGCTCGGGCTTCCTGCCGCAGAAAAAACAAAAAGTAGATCAAGAGACCAAAGGTGGCAAGGTAAATCCAGCCTTGCCAAATGGTCGTTGAAAACAAGGGGCATTCAGACTTGGGCAGCCCGACCAGCCCATTTCGAGCGGCAAAGAAATCGCTCTGCATGTAGAGTGAGAAAAAGTAGAGAAAACTTGGAATTATCA
>JAOZRE010000466.1 GCA_029940215.1 bacterium
AAGGGAATGGATCACATGGCGCTGCGTATTATCCAGCTTGCCAGCGAAAATAATGTGGTTGTGGACCAGAATCCTGGAGTGGCTCGTGCGCTCTATTTTCAGGTGGAAATCGGTCAAGATTTGCCGGAAGAATTTTTCAAAGCAGTGGCTGAAATTCTGGCCTTTGTTTACAAGGCACAGAAACGACAAATTAAACGATTTTAAAAGTCTCAATAAAATAGTGTCTTAACCAAGCAATTCTGGAAATGTCACCGAAAAATAGGACCAGGTGACGAGAATGGTATTTTTACTGCATTTTATACCCCATACATAAAGCCTGCGGAACCCTCTTGCAGGTCCAGCCCGAAACTGAAATCAGCCCACTGAAAATAGATGGTCGCTATAGCAGATGCCGGATCCGTGAATAAACGGTCAAATTGGGATATCTCCCTTGCTGTTGGAATGATCGGAATTCTGGGTGTCATGATCCTGCCTCTGACGCCGTTTTTGCTGGATATTATGTTCGCGCTCAATATCATGATTTCGGTCCTGATTCTCTTTGTTGGCCTCTACACCATCAAACCACTGGATTTTTCAGTTTTCCCGAGTGTTCTATTGGTAACGACTCTCTTCCGGCTCTCCCTTAACGTCGCATCCACACGGGCGATCCTGACAAATGGAAAGCGGGGCCTGTCAGCAGCCGGCGACGTCATCCAGGCATTTGGCGGGTTTGTGGTTGGTGGCAACTACGTCATTGGGATTATCATCTTCCTGATTTTTGTCCTGATCAACTTTATCGTTATCACCAAGGGTGCCGGTCGGATTGCGGAAGTCGCGGCCCGGTTTACTCTGGATGCCATGCCTGGTAAGCAGATGGCTATCGATGCCGACCTTAATGCGGGTATCATCGATGAGATGGCAGCGAAGAATCGACGGTCTGAAATTCAACAGGAGTCAGACTTTTTCGGAGCCATGGACGGTGCCAGCAAGTTTGTTCGTGGGGATGCCATTGCAGGTCTGGTGATTACGGCGATTAATATCATCGGCGGCTTGGTGCTGGGTGTTATGTTCTATGGAATGACGATTTCCAAGGCGGCTGCGACCTTTACCTCCCTGACGATTGGTGATGGACTTGTCAGCCAGATTCCGGCATTGATCATATCAACTTCCGCCGGTGTCGTGATCAGTAAAACAGGCGCATCAAACCGGCTGGGAAAAGACCTGGGAGTACAAATTCTTGGCAATCCGCTTTCACTGGGGCTGGCCTCGATGACCTTGTTTGTTTTTTCGCTGGTGCCTGGAATGCCAAAGCCAACTTTCATGCTGTTGGCATTGGTCCTGGGATTTTTCGCATGGAAGGGATCTCAGCAAAGAAAACATGATGAGCTTGAGCAGGCAAACCAGGTCGAGGCACAGGAGATAGAAGAGGCAAAAGAGTCCAGTGAAGAGATTGCGGATCTGCTGCCAATCGATACGCTTGGTCTTGAGTTGGGGTATGCTTTGATTCCGCTGGTGGATCCGGAACAGGATGGTGAACTTCTGGAAAGGGTCAAGGCCATCCGGCGTCAAATAGCACTTGATCTCGGATTCGTGGTCCCACCAGTTCACATCAAGGATAACCTGCAGTTGGAACCTGGCGCTTACAGCTTGATAATCAAAGGCATCGAGGTTGGTAAAGGTGAGATGATGATGGATCACTTCTTGGCCATGAAGGCCGGTGAAGTGGACGAAGAGATGGACGGACTGGAAACAGTGGAACCGGCGTTTGGATTGCCGGCCATCTGGATTTCGGAAGATGATCGTGAAAAGGCTCAGATCTCGGGTTACACTGT
Source organism: bacterium (assembly GCA_029940215.1). GTDB lineage: Bacteria > SAR324 > SAR324 > XYD2-FULL-50-16 > XYD2-FULL-50-16 > JAHJRI01. The sequence continues at coordinate 1,812 of JAOZRE010000466.1, forward strand.
CGTGGATGTTCCGACGGTGGTATCCACCCATCTGACTGAAATCATCAAGAGCCAGGCGCCCGAATTCCTGGGACGTCAGGACGTTCAGAAGCTGATGGATAAAGTTGCCGAGAGTGATCCGAAGATTATCGAAGAGCTGATTCCCGATTTGCTGGGACTGGGAACCATCCAACGGGTTCTACAGAATCTGCTCAGGGAAAATGTCTCTATCCGGGATATGAACACCATTCTGGAGACGATGGCTGATATCGCCCAGTACACCAAGGTGCCTGACATCCTGACCGAACATGTGAGAGAGGCCCTCTCCAGAAATATCTCCAGGCAGTACCAGACTGATGATGGAAGCATTCCAGTCATGACACTTGACCAGGAAATTGAAAACAAAATTGCCGAATCCATCCAGGATACCGGGCAGGGTTCCTACCTGGGAATTGATCCTGCAACCGGAGAGGCAATTATTACCGCCATCGAAAACAGCCTTGATACTTTTTCGATGTTTAATTACCAGCCACTGATTCTCTGCTCTCCCATCGTCCGGCCTCATCTTAAACGGTTGACGGAACGGGCGGTCTCAAATCTGGTTGTGCTGTCCCATAACGAAATTTCGCAGGATGTCCGTATCGAGTCCCTCGGATTTGTTGAAATCGGGGCACAACCTGTCGAAGCGTAGAAACTCTGCAGAATGAAGATCTACCGACCTTCTGAGGGCCGGCTGATCTTGACTTCGACACCGGGACACTCTATGCTCTAAAGCCATTCCCAAACAGATTTTTCAGAAAAAGCCGCCGACTGTTTCCGCACGCTTCAATCGGAATGTAGCGAGAATTGTAAATCGGCTATTTGAGGCACCCCTGCCATTTTCAGGAACCAGCCATGCGCATACTTCATACTTCCGACTGGCATATAGGCCGGCAATTCCATGGTGTTTCTCTATTGTATGATCAAGCTCATGTGCTGGATCAGATTCTGACCATAGCCAAAGATCAGAAGGCTGAGGTTATTCTGATTGCCGGTGACATCTATGATCGGTCCGTCCCTCCTTCTGGTGCGGTCGCTCTGCTGGATGATGTGTTCAATCGCATCTGCAACGATTTAAACATACCCGTCATTCTGATCGCAGGCAATCATGACGGGCCGGAGCGGTTGGGTTTTGGTTCCCGGCAGATGGCAGGTTCAGGATTGCACATCATCAGCTCCCCCATTGACAGCATCCAGCCGATCACTCTGGAGGACAGACATGGAATGGTTGCCTTTTATGGTTTTCCCTACACAGATCCCATTACTTGCCGTCATTTGTTCAACGTTGACGTCTCCACTCATGATGATGTGATGTCCCACCTCGTTTCACTGGTGAAGGAGACGCATGATCCACAGCAGCGTTGTGTAGCACTGGCTCACCTTTTTCTGGATGGAGGAGAAACGTCTGAATCGGAACGCCCATTGTCCATTGGTGGACTGGATCAGGTATCAGCCCACCATTTTACCTTTTTCAACTATGCAGCCCTGGGACATTTGCACGGTCGGCAGTATAAAGAGTCAGAAACGATTCGCTACTCCGGTTCAATCCTGAAATACTCCTTCTCTGAAGTAAACCACTGTAAATCCGTCACCCTGGTTGATATTGACGGCCAGGGCCGTTGTGCCATTGAACAGATCTCCCTGGTACCGAAACGGGATATGCGGATACTGGAAGGGTATCTAG
>JAOZRE010000105.1 GCA_029940215.1 bacterium
CACTCGATAAAACACCTGGCCGGTTATTTTCCTTAAATCACCCGTCAGGCTAAGGACATTGATCAATCTTTATTATCTGTCAATGTGGCTATCAATCAGTTCTGACAGATCGATAGCTTCCATTTCTCCTTCCAGTCCGGCAACCTTGATGGCATCTTCCATATTTACCAGGCAGAATGGGCAGGCTGTAACAATGACATTGGCACCAGCCGCTTTTGCCATTTCAGCCCTTAGTACACCCATACGGGTTTCCTCTTCCGGTTCGTAGAAGAGCATCAGACCACCGCCACCGCAGCAGAATGAACGGTCCCGGTTCTTTTCCATCTCCACACGCTTAATACCGGGAATACAGTCAATCGCTTCCCTTGGGTCTTCATAAACCGCGTTGTGACGGCCAAGGTAGCAGGGATCATGATAGGTATAGACTTTGTTCTCACCGGCATCAACCGCTTTCAGCTTCAGCTCGCCGGATTTTGCTTTTCGGGTAATCACCTGGCTGATATGCTCAACTGGCGGCAGACCGGTATAGTCATTTTTAAGCACGTTGAACGCATGGGGATCAGCAGTTACAATAGCCTTCGCACCTGACTCCAGAATCGCTTCAGTATTCTGATCTTTCAAATCCTGAAAAAGCATCTCTTCACCGAACCGCTTGACCTCATTTCCAGAGTCCTTTTCAAGCTTGCCGAGTATACCAAAATCCACTCCCGCTGAATCCAGCACCCTGGCTGAAGCCTTGGCAATATCCTGCATTCGGTCGTCATATGATGAAATACTGTCAACAAAATAAAGGGTTTCTATTTCATCCCCTGCTTCAAGGGATTTCACCTCGCATTCGGCTGCGAACTCCTTGTCCTTTGCCCAATCCATCCGCTTTTTCTCCATCTTACCCCAGGGATTTCCACGTTTTTCCAGGGCCTTCAGCGGTTTTTGCAAGGATTGAGGCACCATCCCTTCGTCAACCATACCTCTCCGCAGGTCAACAATCTTGTCGATATACTCAATTCCAAGTGGACACTCCTGCTCACACGCACCACAGGTAGTACAAGACCAGATTTCATCCTCTTCGTAGATGTCACCAATCAACATTTGGCTTTCGGGTTTTGCACCAAAAATCGGGTAGTTCTTGAACATCAGGTCGCGTCCTTTAATCGAGATGAATCTCGGAGAGAGAGGACGTCCTACCGCGTTAGCCGGACACTGGTCTGAACAGCGTCCACAATCGGCACAGGTATAAAAATCCAGCAGATGTTTCCAGGTAAAATCTTCAAGTTTTTTGACACCAAATGATTCCAGTTCATCCAGTTTATCTTCCGCAACACCGTACTTCACGGGCTTGATGTTCCCGCGATCGATGCGCATGAACATGACGTTGAAGGCAGAAGTGTAAACATGAAAATGCTTGCCGAAGGGTAAAAAGCACATGAAAAAGAAAAATGTCAGGGCATGCAATAGATAGGAAATAATATGAACAAACTGCAGGGTATCTTTTTGAGCACCTGCCATCAGGTTTTCGAACAGCCAGGCCATCGACAGGGGAGCTATGTGGGAAACACCACCCATATTTACCTGCTGAGCCACTAGAGCAGCTTCAAACAAACCTTCTGAAATCATCATGGTGCTGATGACTGCCAGGACAAAAACCGCTTCTCCTGCGTGTCCATGTCCATATTTCTCAGGCACTTTATACCGTGCAGGCTCAAATAACCCCCTGCGTATGCCTGCAATGACGCATGCAATCACAACAATCGTTGCTGCATAATCCTTGATGATAAAATAGAGTCCCCCATCCAGTCCCGGAATGGCAAAGTCATTGTAGAACCCGATGACTGCCAGTGACCCGGTGCGAAACAGCAGTGATAAAAAGCCAAAAAAGATGGCAATGTGCAGTATGCCGGCAAACATGTATCGGGGTTGTCGATACTGCGCCAGAAAAATCTTTAGAAACTGCCCTATTCGTTCCGGAATTCGATCAAATCGTTCATCCGGTGCAGCTGCCATCAATGGCTGAATTCGTTTGACCAATACAAACGCCAGGAATCCCAATCCCGCCAATGTAATGATAGCGGTCAGTGCAACTATCGGAATGCCTAGAAACGTAAATTCCGCCGGTGGTATCAATGCAGGTGACATAATTTTCTCTCTCCTCCTTGATCAAAAATTTCTTATTATTGCTTGATTTAGATCACTCACAATTTCACTCCCTCTCTCTGCCAAAGCGCTATCTCCCCTCTAGGCTCACCGAGTGGAAATCAACCCTGTAAAAAATATACACTATTGATATTTTTGACTTACGAAGGGAAATTTGTATGGTTCCGATTTACCTTTACAGCATCTGGAAGTGGTCTTTTTAAACGCGTTCAACGTAATAAAAAATGGGGCTTCTGTCAATAAAAAGCTTCCTGATTCAGAACCGTGAAGGTTTCCCCCGGAAGCATTATGAATAAGGGTTTTAAGCCGACATTACCACTTCATCCCTACTTTTCAAGTTGAACACCAATCATAACATTTTATTTCATAAATTCATTGGGATACAAACGTTTTTCAATAGTTTGATGTAATAGTTTGTTGGAAAACTTTTTCTTTACATTCAAATTGCAATTATTTTAAACTTTAGATGTATCCAGGATGGAAACAGTTTTCGTATCTTGTCCCACGGGACGGGTAGCCTCAATCATTTCCCAGACAATCAAGCAGAAATGGAAGCGAACGCGACACAGATATCAGGTGCAGATGATCGCCGGTCAACGGACAGAAGGAAGGATGAAAGACGTCAGTTGGATCGACGTGGGGGTGGACAGTATGGTAAACAGGGGATTTCAGTTGCCATCATGAATGCAGGGTTTATCCTGTTATTGCAATTCATCCTGATTGTCATCGTATGTAGCTGAGCCTTGCATGAAGGCTCAAACCCACAACAACCCCAAGAACCGAACCCTGGATCTTCCGACAGTCGGTCACTGAATCAGCAGTGACCGCTCCCTGGTACTAACTGCAGCCCTGACTGGCACCACACGTCATACAGACGTAGCAGGTACCGGTTCTGAGGAATTCAATCCCGCCACATTCACCGCACGGAATATGATCATTGGTCATAACCGGTTTATTGGCCACAGTCGGTTGCTCGTTGACTTGGGCATCAGGAGCTGTGACCGCCTGTTCAACACCATTTTCAACTGAAGGGGGGGTAATCTGGAAAAAATCCGTTCGCCCCAGATATTGATATCCCAGGATCCTGAAAATAGCATCGATCAATGACGTCGCATTTTTCAGATAAGGGTGTCCGGAAACATGTCCATGTGGTTCAAACTTGGTAAATGAGAACCGCTCCACCAGTTTTTCGAGTGGTACGCCGTGCTGCAGGCTAAACGAGATACTAATGGCAAACTGATTCATCAGGGCCCTGACCGTTGATCCCTCCTTGTACCCCAGGTCAACAAATATCTCTCCCAGGGAACCGTCCGGATTTTCACCGCTCCTCAGGAATACCTTTGTCCCTGCAAGCTTGAATTCCCATGTCCGCCCCCGTCTCTCACTCGGCAAATGTTTAGAACTCCCCCAGTCCAGAGCCTTGTTCTTCTTCTGTTTATCATCATAGAAGGACTGCAATTTTCCGATTTCGTCTTTCAGGTAATTGATGGTATCCAGGTTGTACTTATCCTCTTTTGATGGAGCGGTAGACAGTGGTTGGGAACCTTTTGATCCATCCCGATAGATGGCAATGGCCTTTAAACCAAGTTTCCAGGAATCCATATACACGCTTGAAATGTCTTCAACCGTACTCTGATTGGGCATATTAACTGTCTTGCTGATCGCACCGCTGATAAAGGGCTGAATGGCCGCCATCATCTTGACGTGTCCCATAGGCGCAATTAACCGCACCCCATTTCCACCCGGCATGGCACAATCAAATATGGCCATGTGTTCATTGCTGACATCCTCTGCCCCTTCAATGGTGGATGTGGATTCAATGTGTTTTTTGACTGATAGTATCTGGGCGTCATCGTACCCCAGTGAAGCCAGCACTTTCGGAACACTCTGGTTAACCATGGGGATCACCCCTCCACCAGCCAGTTTTTTCCACATCACCAGCGAAAAGGCCGGTTCCACGCCGGTCGTCGCACAATCCATCAGCAATCCGATGGTGCCGGTCGGTGCCAGTACTGTTACCTGGCTGTTCCTGAACCCGTTTTTGCGACCCTGTTCAACCACATTTTTCCAACATTTCTCAGCTGCTTTGCCAAGTGTGTCGACCAGTTTATTATCGCTGATCTGGTAGAATTCGTTTTTGAGCGCAGCCTGGTGCTTCTCCATTACACTGCACATGACCTCGTTATTTTCCTCGAAACGTTTAAAAGGCCCTATTTTCTTGGCCATTTCCGAGCTGACCTCGTATGCATGACCTGTCATGATAGCGGTCACCAGACCCGCAATGGCGCGGCCATTTTTGCTGTCATAGGGAAAGCCGCTCAGCATCAGCAGGGTCCCAAGGTTCGCATACCCAAGTCCCAGCGGTCTGAATTCATGACTGTTTCGAGCGATTCTCTCGGTAGGGTAACTGCTGAAATCCACCAGAATATCCTGTGCCACCAGGAAGATCCGACAGGCATTCTTAAAGCCGGTGATGTCAAACGCCCCCTCATGAAAGAACTTTTCCAGGTTGAGGCTGGCGAGGTTGCAGGCGGAATCATCAACAAACATGAATTCCGAACAGGGATTGGATGCCCGTATCGGCGCACTGTTGGAACAGGTATGCCAATTGTTGATAATGGTGTCATACTGTATCCCGGGATCCGCACAACTCCATGTCGCCTCACAGATCTTCTGGTAAACATCCCTTGCCTTATGAGTTTCGTGCACATCCCCAGTCGTCCGATTGATGGTCTGCCACTCCCCATCATTTTCAACTGCTTTCATGAACGCATCAGAAAGCCGGACCGAGTTGTTGCTGTTCTGCCCGCTGACGGTTGCATAGGCATCGCTGTTAAAGTCTGAACTGTAGCCCTGTGCGATCAGTGCCTGGGCCTTGGCCTCCTCTTTAACCTTCCAGTCAATGAAATCCATCACTTCAGGATGATCGATGTCGAGGCATCTCATCACGGCAGCTCTGCGGGTTGTCCCACCGCTTTTGATGGCGCCGGCCGCACTGTCCAGCACTTTCAGAAAGCTCAGAAGACCGGAACTTTGTCCGCCCCCGCTCAATTTTTCATTGGCCCCCCTCAAGCAGCTCATATTGGAACCAGTACCACTGCCATATTTAAACAGGTTGGCCTCGTTCGCTGCCAGTTCAAAGATACTTTCCAGGTCATCTTCAACACTCTGGATAAAACAGGCACTTCCCTGGGGACGTTCATACTGATTGTCGACCTTGATAAAACTGTTCTTACCATCCCATGCGTGGTTACTGCCGTTCCCGGTAATGCCATATTGATGGAAGAGGCCAATATTAAACCAGACAGGGCTGTTAAAAGCCCCATGTTGATGAAGAAGCAGCCATTGGAGATCCAGCCTGAAGTTTTCTTCATCCTCATCCGAGGCGAAATAACCATTTTTCTGACCGTATGCCGCGATGGTCTCCGTCACACGGAGAATCAACTCTTTGACGCTGCTCTCATGTCCTTTTTTCCCGGGAACACCTGCCTTTCTGAAGTACTTGGATGCGGCAATATTGGTTGCCAGCTGGCTCCATGGCTCAGGCACATCCACATTTTTCATCTCAAAAATGATATCACCACTGGCTGTGGTAATGGATGCATCTCGTTTTTCCCATTCTATCGTGTCCCATACAGTCGATTTCGAATTACTTTTTTCATAAAAGGCAGCATTGAATTTTAGTCCACTTTTTCGGCTTGACATTATTTCTACTCGCTCCAATTGAGGTCAGATTAACAGGATAGTCGGTTGCGGTTTTCTCACAGTACGGTAAGAAGTTCTTGTTTTTTCATTGCCGGTCGGAATGGGCACTGGCGCAGCTGGATACTCTTCAGATATTCACTTCACACATCCCGGGAGTGTTCCGTTTTTTCTTGAACGACGGCCGGAGGTTTCATGGTTTTGAAAAACAGTCTTTGAGAGATAGACCATTTTTTATTGAAGTGCAATTATTTATTTGAGAAATAGCTTTAAGTATTAAAATCACTTGATTTTCACTGTTTCAATAATCCACATCGAGAATGACAGCAATACCCAGCCTTCGTAGATCGGGTCAAATCAACAGTCCAGTTCCTTTTTCACAGCCTGTTTACAATCATTTAGTATCCCCCATAGTTTATCCGGTTTGTCCGCCTGAATCAACAGCGAAACGAGTACCCCTTTACCAGATGGGTCCGGCACCAGATTGAGCAGGGTGCTCCGGTATGCTTTTGAATTGGTCGTAATCGAAATCTGGTCGAGAAGGGATTGCGGATCTGGATACCGACTGCTCTTTATGAACAGATTGGAAAAAAGCGATGCCGCCATACCCGGTAATCCACGGTGCCACTCGAAGGCAACGCGCCCCATCGTCAGACGGCCATTAATTTCCAGTAGCTTGAATCCACCCTCTGTCGTCTCGATGAGATCAATCCCCAACGGTCCAGTATAACCCGCCCGAACAATATCATCAAGCACCGGGGCCAGACGTTCCAGGTGGCTGGCTACCAGTTGCTGGTCCTCATCCACGATCATGGTTCCCAAGTAGTTACCGCCTGGACCGGAAAACAGGCGTGTGAGTGCTATCGGTCGCAAGGACCTGTCAGGTCCGATCTCAACCTGAACACTCCATTCCCGACTGGTTGATACCGCCTGTTCCAACAGGATTCCACCAGCGCCCCGAATCCAGCCCCGCCATTTGCGAATTTTTCGAGCGGAGTAGCCACCTCCTTCACAATAATCAGCTAATTTACCTGCTGTGCCAAAGAGATGTTTCACAAAGAGGGGGCCGTGTTGCTGTTGAAAACGGGTAATGATACTCTCAACCCCCTCTCGCTTGAGATCTTCCGGATGAATCGTCTGGCCCGGTATCCGACAGGCAGGCGGCAGGAATTTCTCTCGCAGCACGTGAGACGTCTCTTTTGAATTGACCCAGTGGATAATTTCCGTTTTCCCATTCCCCTCGTCATGCGCTCCGATCAACCGGGCAAGCAGCGCAGCTTTGGGACTCCATCCCCATGGGCACACGCGTCCTACACCAAACTGTTGTAGACCCGCGGAACTCCCTTTCAGATCATCAAAAACCGAGTTGGTTTCCCGTTCCGGCTCCAGGGTGACGAAACCTGGAAGGTAACCGAGCAACTCTCCCAGAACATCACTGACCTGCGGTGACGGTTTTTCATATACCAGTATCCGGTCATTTGCCGTCGCCATCGGCAGCAGCACATGCCAGGAACGATTCAGAAAGTACCATGGATGAAACAGCCCCTGCCCCCGATGGGCCCTTAAGAGGCCAGTCAGTTCAAACTCGAAGTCATAGTTGTATACCCACAAACGGGCATCTCTCTTCATACCCTCTTACCCATCTATTTTACCATCTGGTTGCGACAGAATCATATCCCCCGCCGGGTCAACATTGTCAATTCAGTCAAAGCATGTAAAATTAATATGAAAGACGCACACTACAGAGGCATGAAGCACACGGAAACAAAGCTCAGTCTTTTTTCATCTTTCGTTGTGCCTTGAATGGCATAAGTGCTAGTATCAGTTCCTGACAAGATTTCTTAACAAATTCTGGTTGCAATGATACCACGAAGCCGCATTTTGATCATCCGATTTTCGTCGTTGGGGGACATCATCCTTCTGACACCGCTATTTCGCGAGGTTAAGAGATGTTTTCCAACCGTTGAAATTGATTTTTTGACATCGACCACCTTTGCAGGGGTTTGCGCAAACAATCCGCATATCAATCAAACCAGTGCCATTGATCGAAAAAACAGTCAGTCGGAGCTCGAACACTTTATCAGCCATCACAGGCCTGATGATTATGACCTGGTCATCGATGCCCACCACTCACTTCGAAGCCGTATGTTCCTTCTAAAATGGCTGGGCCTGTTTTACCGCTTCCGTCACAAAACCGCCACCATCGACAAGCGCAGTTTCAAGCGAAACCTGCTGTTGACTACTGGCATCAACCTGATGAAGAATGCCGTCAGCCAGCGAAACGCCTACCTTAACCTGATCGTTCCCCTGGTCGGGTCTGAAACCCTTTCGGCCAAAACCGAGCTATTCCCGGGGGCCGATGATAAGCAAAGAGCCAAAGAGATAATACAGAAGCATGGATTAGAGGGGAAACAGCTGGTAGCGGTCGGCCCCGGGGCATCGTTCGCCGGAAAGTGTTGGCCAAAGGAATCCTACCTGACACTAACAGACACCCTGGAGCAGGCAGGATACCCGGTCATACTTCTAGGAGCCGGGGAAGAGTCCGAACCACAATGGATTTTTGAGCACAGTTCCAAGCCACTTCTCAATCTGGCTGGTCAACTCTCTTACCTGGAAACAGCGGCTCTGCTTGAACATTGCGCACTGGTGATTGCCAACGACTCTGCAGTGGTCCATTTTGCGGAAGCAATGAATGTTCCCGCACTGGCCATTTTTGGCCCAACAGTCGATGAATTTGGGTACGGACCGTTTCTAGAAAAAAGCCGTACCATGGAAGTAGAACTGAGCTGTCGGCCCTGCAGTCGAAATGGCAAAGGAAGATGTACGAACCCCATCGAACGGCAGTGCCTGAGGGATATCACTGTTGACGCCGTTCTAAAAGCAGCTTTACAGATAGTGACATCTTCAGGTAAAATTACACTATCAGGGACCAGATAGAAAATCCCATCCCACCCACAGCAAAAGGACGATGATTAATGAGCTGCCTTTTTGTCGTTAATATTCTACTTTCCGCACGAACAGCCCGGTTCTGGAGAAAAAACCGGCTACGGATACTTGAACAGTTCGAGTCTCCCATTGTTTTCTACCCGGAATCCGCGTCCGATCTTCCACCAGTCGACTTGAAAGAGATTGGGACTATTGTTTTTATTGGTAATGACACTTTTTTCCACTGGGTAGTCAACGGGTTTTATCAACTACTGACAGAAAACTTCAACCGAAATATCCTGGCCTTCATTCCAGACTCAAGAAGCTCCGCATTGACAGATGGACTCGGACTGCCAACTCGCACCCATAAGGCCATCGAATTAATCAAGCGGAAGCGGACCATTCCCATGGATCTGGTTCGGTGCCACTACATTGACCATCACGGTCTTCCCGCCAGCCAGCTGGTGTTGAATGATGTCATCATCGGCCTGCCACCCTTGAAGGTGCCGCGGGTCATGGAAAATATGTTCCAATGGATAAGATCGATACCCTTCCCACGATTCCGAAAAAACAATAAAGCCATTTCTCTGCTTCATGAAGGGGAACTGCTGTATAAGGGTGAGTACTTTTTTGGAATTCTTCTGCTCGGACGGAGAGTAACAGGGGGGCCCAAAATCATCCGCCGTAAACGGATTAACCTGGCAAAATTTGACTATATTCAACTCAACACCCACTCAATGAAAAGCATCACAGCGGTCCTGCCAGACCTTCTTTCAGGACGGCTGGAAGACCGAGAACCGGATTTGTTCTACCGGAAACTCAATGAACTGGAAATAAAGGGGGTCAGCAAGAACAACAAACTCGTTGCAGATGGGGCACATATTGGCCGTCTGCCAGCCTCTTTCACCCTCCTGCCCAAAGCGGTCCGGGTTATATCACCTCTGTTGGCCGCTAAGGTGAAAGCCGGCTGGAAAGAAAAACTCGCCTCAGCAAAGGTCCCCAAACCTGTAGGCAACCGGGAAATCGTTGACTGCCCCCGCGAGTCCGGCAAAAGATAGCGCTACCGACTACGGTGAATTGAGAAGTGAATAATCCCATGTTGGATCTTGTCATTTTCGAACAGGGGTTCAAACCGATACTGACGAAGCAGTTTCATGGCAAGTTGCTCCAGCTCGGGTGCCGCTTTACGATATGGAAAAATCTGGTCCACTTCACCATTCGGCAAAACAGTAAACTTCAGGATAACCGTTACGTCACGATCCAGGTTGAGTACCGGCGGTTCCGGCTTAAAGATAACCTTCCGCTGCCTGAGTTCTCCCTCAATCGCGCTCTTACCATCCACCTTCGTCCCTGTAGCCTGTGAAGCTCCCTTTGTTGTTTGCTCCACAATACGGTAACGGACTGTCTTTTTTTTACGCCGAATATCTTTGGAAATATCATCCCGCCGACCCCGTTCTGCAATTTGTCCGGCATCCAGACTGTCAGCAGGAGAAACCCGTTTCAGCGTTTCGGCATCAAACGACAATGACGGAGCCGGTTGCTGTGCTGCAGCCAGTGGCAATTGATCCGCCGCTCGACTGTCAGGAACCTTGACCGGTACCATCGAAGGCTTTGTGAATGCGGCTTCTGCCACCTTGTCATCATCCTCCATCTCCCGGTCTTTTAATTCCCTTGATTCGGCAACACTGGACGTAATACGCAATGACGGTTTGGGTAAGGGTTTGGCTTTGGGAACCTGTTTTTCAGTTTCAGGGGAAAGCCTGGCTACCGGTTTTCCGCTTTTGGGCAGGGGAGCCTGCTTTTTTTCCAGAATCAGTGGTTTTTTGGTTGTTTTATTGCCGAGGGAGGTCTGCTTTTTCTTAACAACTGGTTTTTGAGGAACTACTTTTTTTTCCGGCTGCAGAAGCTGAACCTCAAAGGTCAACTCTGATGTCGAGGGGAGATTTATATGCCACTTTAACCGGGTGAGAACGGCGGTGTGCAATATGATCGAAAAAATCAGTATTGCGGCGAAAAGTGAATTGCGGGGATCAGGGGTTCTATTTTTATTCAGCATTTTGCCAAAAGCTGTCAACGGCCGAAACCTGGCAGTTTCGACCGTTTCTTTTCATGGAATCCTATGATTCCGACGCCTCTTTATCAGCATCATCTGCACTCTCAGAAGGCTCTTCTGCCTTTTCTTCTTCAGCTACCGGCTCAGCTGCTTCTTCAGCTACCGGCTCAGCTGCTTCTTCGGCTACCGGCTCAGCTGCTTCTTCGGCTACCGGCTCAGCTGCCTCTTCAGGGGCTGCTTCTTCGGCTACCGGCTCAGCTGCCTCTTCAGGGGCTGCTTCTTCGGCTTGAACCTCTGCGCCTTCACCTGCTCCCTCATCACTGTCATCTTCATCGTCAGTGCTGATGATGATACCCTGCTCTTGAAGATGTCGGTAGTTGGCTTCTGACAGTCCGATAACGCTCAGGCCCAACCTTCTTTCGCTGACCTTGAGGTTGATAATTTTAGCCTGGATCTCACTTCCCAGCGGGTAGAACTGTTTCAGGCTCTTCTTGCTGACCTCTTTGTCAATTTCGCTGACATGAATCAGGCCCTCAACACCCGGTCGAATCTCAAGGAAAACACCAAAATCAGCCAGATGAACAATCTTACCCGTGATGATATCACCTTCGTTCAGCTCACCTTCCAGTGTCTGCCAGGGGTCTTCAGACAACTGTTTGATACCCAGTGACAGTCGTTGATTATCGACATCGATATTCAGGATCTTGACATCGATCTCGTCACCCTTGTTGTAAAACTCGTTCGGGTTCCGCTGTCTTTGGCTCCAGGACATATCAGAGATATGAACCAGTCCATCGATACCCTCGTCCAGACCAACAAAAATTCCGAAGTCTGTGATGTTGCGGATTTTACCCTGAACAACCGATCCGGTTGGATTGGTTTCAGCAACCTCTTTCCATGGATTGGGCAGGGCCTCTTTCATGGAAAGAGAAATACGCCGCTGTTCCGTATCCAGCTCCTTGATCACTGCTGTAATCATATCTCCCAGGGATACAACGGCTGACGGCTGGCGAATCTTCTTGGTCCAGGACATTTCGGAAACGTGGATTAATCCCTCGACACCCTCTTCGATTTCGATGAACGCACCGTAATTTGTCAGGCTGACCACTTTTCCCACCACTTCGGTGCCGATGGGGTACTTGTCTGATACAGCATCCCACGGATTGGCTGTCTTCTGCTTGAAACCAAGTGATACCTTCTCTTCTTCCTCATCAAACTTCAGCACAATCACTTCAATCTCATCGCCGATACCAAACATCTCAGAAGGATGAACAATCCGGCCCCATGTCATGTCAGTAATGTGCAGCAATCCGTCTACGCCACCAAGGTCGACAAATATCCCGTAATCGGTGATGTTCTTGACATGCCCTTTGATAATAGCGCCTTCCTGCAGCAGTTCGAGAGTCTTTTCACGCTGCTCTTCCCGATCGATTTCGAGAATGGCACGACGTGACAGCACGATGTTGCCCCGCTTCGGGTTGTATTTCAACACTTTGAAATCAAACCGCTCACCAATCAGTTTATCCAGGTTCCGTACCGGTCGCAGGTCAACCTGTGAACCCGGCAGAAATGCCTTGATACCGATGTCCACAGACAAGCCACCCTTGATGCGTGCGCTGATCTGCCCGGAAACAATTCCGTCCTCACTGTAAACCTTCCCAACCTCTTCCCAAACCCTGAGTTTCTTGGCCTTTTCCTTTGAAACGACCGCCTGGCCGCTGTCATCCTCAAGCCGTTCCAGGTAAACTTCTGTGTTCTCACCAACCTCAACTGTCAGTGCTCCATCACCGTCATAAAATTCCTGAGATGGGATTTGTCCCTCGGACTTATATCCGAAATCGACCGTTACGAAATCCTTGGTGATCTTTGTAACCACCCCTTCTACAATGTTCTGCTCGTTTATCTTTTCCAGGCTTTCGGTAACCCGCTGTTCAAAATCGAATTCCTCATCTATAAATTCAATTCGGGTATCATCTAGCTCAAATTTTGTCAGTTCAGTCATGGAGTCTTCAGTTATCTAAAAGGTTAATAAATTGACAATAAATTAAAACGTAATATTCATTTATGACTCGATTTCACTATTTAGTCAATGTGAAATTCACACTAGGAGACGATTATTTTCCCGCCCCCGGCATCCCAGCCTGAACAGCGTTATCCGCATCATTTTACAAGCGTTTTTCCCACACAAGGTGCCGGGTTCAGCACGACAACAGGGGCACCCTTATTTTGATTGCCTTCACGGATTGAATTGTTATAGCTTAGA
>JAOZRE010000106.1 GCA_029940215.1 bacterium
CATTTCCTTTCTGGCCGCTGTTCTGGAACGGGCCGGAATCGAAGTCAGGGTTCTGGACCTGGTTGTTTCACCCTACAGCAAAGAGAGGCTGGCAGCCATTCTTGATGAATTTCAGCCTGAGATCGTTGGAATCACATCCGTGACCATGACATTTGAGGACGCTGTCAGTGTGATTGCTGATGTCAAGTCCATAAACTCATCGATATTAACTGTTATGGGCGGACCCCATGTCAGTTTTTGTGCAGACCAAACCCTGAAAAAGTATCCGGAGTTGGACCTGATAGCGATCGGTGAAGGTGAAGAAACCATTGTTGACCTGGTAAGGGAGGCCGAAAATGCAAAAGACTGGTCAACTGTCAATGGGCTTGCCTATCGAAGTGGTGATACTGTCATTTTCACACCAAACAGAGAGTTGGTCGATATAGATACCCTGCCGCTGCCAGCACGACATCTTATTCCTCTTGGACGTTACCGTTCCCTCAATACGGCCATCAGTATGACAACCAGTCGAGGCTGTCCCGGTCGGTGTATATTCTGTATTGGACGGAAGATGGTGGGCGGCAAGGTCCGTTATCGCGATATACAACATGTCGTTGACGAACTGGCTTTCCTGGGTACATTGGGTTTTCCACAGATTAATATTGCAGACGACCTGTTTACAGCCAAAAAAAGCCGTTGCATCGCTATCTGTGATGAGATTATTAAAAGGGGTCTCAAAATTAACTGGACCTCTTTCGCGAGGGTAGACACCGTCTCCCTTGAGCTTCTACAAAAGATGAAGGCCGCCGGTTGCACAACCATCAGCTTCGGTGTTGAATCGGCTAATACAGAGATACTAAAGCTTGTCAGAAAGGGGATTACAACAGACAAGGTGATCAAGGCCATAAGGTTGTGTATTGAGGTAGGCATCGATCCGCATGCCTCGTTCATTCTCGGGTTGCCCGGTGAAACACCGGAAACATTAAGAGAAACTCAGGATTTTGGTGATGTCCTTCACCAAAACGGAGGATCTTACGGATTTCACCTGCTGGCACCGTTTCCGGGGACTGCTATTTACGACGAGAATGATCGCTATGACCTCACCATTCTTACCGAAGACTGGCCGCAATACCATGCAAATCGTGCTATTGTAGAAACCAGTTCTGTTACCAAGGAGATGCTAAACGAAATTGCTGAACGGTGGGACTCAGATGTGAAGGCAAAACTTGAAGGGATGAAGGATAGAATCGATAAAGGAGTGGCTTCAGAGGACGATGCCTGGCAGATTTTCAACTTTGAGCGCTTTGTCTTTCTGTACGAACTGATGATGAACTCGACGATCGAGAAAAACGGGACCTGGGTAAACGGTGAAAAAGTACTGGAGACAAGCAGCGGTCTGGAAAAGCTGGCTGACAGCATATTTCAGGAAACAAAAAAGAACCGTGACGAAACCCTGGATCTTCTCAAGGATCTTTATGAAAGAAAGGGGTTGAGTTTTGTTCAGGAAGAAGGGCAGGTCCGATGGGAATGGAACGAGTATCTGACCTGATATATCACGATTGTTCCTGGGTAGTGATTCTATAGGCCTTGACTGAAGAAACTGCGTTGAGTTTAGCGAGAATTTTATCCAACTGTTCGTTATTATCAACTTTAATAGTAAGGTCCTGTTCAGTCGTTTTATCAACAAGTTGGAGTTCGTTTTTAACTAGAACTACCTTTGCACCAGCCAGAATTTTCATGATCTGAAGGTTTGTTTTTATGAGGTTGTTGAACCTCAGATGAATACGAACCGGCAGCTTCTCTGAACTGGATTTAATCCATTCAACCTCAACCAGTCTCTCCGGATTAAAATCACGGGCACGCACATTTTCGCAATCCACCATGTGTATTGAAATCCCCTGCCCCTGCGTTACAATACCAACGACATCATCTCCTTTCACCGGATTGCAGCAGTTCGCGTACTTAACCAGTACATTCTCAATTCCGGCAATTCGTACCCCTCCTGGTTTTTCCTTTGTACCGGTGCTTTGCCTGACCTGACTTTTGACAGCAGGAAGCTGACTTTTGCTGGGTGCCGGTTCAAACAGACGAATGATATGGTTAATGTTTGCCTTTCCGTATCCCAGCAACACATAATAAGCCGTAATATCGTTGTAACCTGATTTATCCAGGAATTTTTTCAGTTCCGCAGATTTCAAAACATCCTTCACCCGTTTGCCCAACTTACTGACTTGCTCGGCAAACAGCTCTTTTCCGAGTTTTTCAGCCTCCTGTCGCTCCTCCTTACGCAAGTAGTTTCGAATTTTTGAGAGTGCTTTGGTGGTTACAGCATATTTCAACCAGTCTCTTGACGGCCTTTGATGAGAGGCTGTCAGCACTTCAATCTTGTCACCATGTTTCAGTTTTGTCCGGATGGATACGTTTCTTCCGTTAATCTTTGCACCAACGCATGTCTGCCCTAAATCCGTATGTATCGCATGTGCAAAATCGATGACAGTCGCCCCAGACTGCAGCTTGATGATCATCCCTTTTGGTGTGAATACGTAAACAAACTCCGAGTACAATTCACGGGTGAATATCTCCAATGATTCGCGCGAGTCACTGGCAAAATCCAAGCTGTTTGAAAGATCATGCAGCCAGGAGGTATTTTCACGACTGCCGGCAGAAACACCATTATCCTTCTTATATGCCCAGTGAGCAGCCACCCCCCTTTCCGCCACCATGTCCATTTCACGGGTGCGTATCTGCACATCAAATCCGATTCCGGTCTTATCATATACATCAATATGAAGTGACTGGTACCCATTCGGTTTTGGAAAGGAAATATAGTCTTTGAAACTTTCTGTTACCAGGCGAAAGTTGCTGCTGATCATTCCCAATATCTTGTAGCAGGCATCTTTATCATCGACAATAATCCTGACGCCCAGCAGGTCATGAAGTTGATCATAATCCACCCCGATACGATTCGCCTTCAGATAGATCGAATAGTGATGCTTGATTCGGATCTTGACAGTGGCTTTAATTTTATTTTCAGGCAGCAATTCTTCCAACTCTTCATTGATACGGGACAAAACCCCTTGGTGAACCTCTTCATGCTGTTTTCTGAACTCGTCTATTTCTTTAAACGCCTTGGGATTCAGGTGTGAAAAACAGAGATCCTCAAGTTCAGTTTTGAGATGTGACAGTCCCAATCTGTCTGCAATCGGGGCGTAGGTTTTCAGCGTCTCATTAGAAATTTCCCTCATTTTCACATTGGAATATCGCTTTCCATACCGCATCCTGACCAGACGAGCAGCCAGGTTGACAAAGATAATCCGTACATCCTTCGAAGAAGCGAAGATCATCTGTCGCATTTTCTCCGCAATCCTTGTCTTTTCGTCCGATATGTCAGAAACCTTTAAAATATTGTGCATCCCTTCCACAATATTTGCGGTTTCAGCGCCCATTAGATCGCGGATATCCTCCAGGCTGATCTTACCGTTGATCAAAATATTGTGTAGAAGACCCGATACAACGCTCTGAATATCGAGCTTCAAATCCACCAGAATTTTTGCAACCTCAAGGGAAATCTGTAGGTCTGTATTTTGAAAAAGCTTCAGATAGGGCTGGGATTTGGCTGCCAGGACGTAAGCCTTCTGGATGGGGCTGCAATCGACCTGATTATCTGTATATGCCTGGAAGTCAGCAATGATGTTTTCTATCCGGATCATTTTTTCATTGTCCTGTGCGGCTGACTCAGCTGTCTGTGTAATTCAGTACAGGGGAAATGCATTATCCACTAAGAAGCAGACGTTTTAAGTCGACTGATAATGCCATCTATATCAGGATTGAGCTCACCTTTCAAATCGTAACATTCTTTAATCACAACCCTCAAAAATTCGTCCACAGCCCTGCCTAGGTCATCGTTTACAATCTGATACCCATACTGATCCTGGTAGGACATCTCTTTCTCAGCGTTGTTCAGCCTTTTCTGAATGGAAGCCTGGTCTTCCGTCGCTCTTGAAATCAGCCGGTTCGACAACTCTTCAAGGGAAGGGGGCATGATAAAGACAAATACGGCCTCCAGGTCGTGCAGTTGCATCAGTTGCATAGCTCCCTGGACATCTATATCCAGGATTACAATTTTGCCATCTGCCTGGGATTTCCGGATAAACTCTCTTGATGTGCCGTAGAAATTGCCGTATACCTCAGCCCATTCCAGAAACTGGTCAGAGGCAATCATACGCTTGAAATGATCGGTATCGGTATAGAAATAGTCCTCGCCTTCTCGTTCTCCCTCTCTTGCCTGTCGAGTCGTATATGAAATGGAGAAAATCAGATTTGGAAGGATCTCTCTGGCTTTTTTAAAGATCGATGTCTTACCGGAACCACTCGGTGCCGATATAACGATAAGCTTTGGATTTACGATCTCCATGGAGTGTCGTTCCCGATAACTATTTGGGAGGGGCTGAAGAGGCTGGCTTTCAAGTTCTTACGCTTGAAAGCCGAAAACAATAAGTTACGCTGAGATAACTTCAATTTCGTGATTGAGCGAGGTACTAAGCGTGTTGCGGATGAAGTTCAGGGTTCCTGTCGCAGCACTGGCACATCCCTTACAAGCTCCCTCATAATTGATGTATACCTTGTCTTCTTCGATTTTCAAGAGCGAAAGACCACCGCCATCTGCAGCCAACGTCGGCCTAACCTTCTCGTCCAGTATGGACTCGATTCTCTTAGACCACTCTTCTTTTGGAAGGTTATCCAAAATCACTTCATCTTCTGCAGCATTCAAAGCCGCCAGCAATTTTTCGACACCGCCACTCACATAAGACACGTCTGAGAATTTGTTTTCTACCAGCAACTTGATGTAACTGATGGTGTTCTCTTCATCAGCGTCACCATACAGAATAACCTGGGCATAAGGCGGAATCTGGTTGAGATTGTCTTTCAAATATTCACCGGGGAAAGAATAAGCCCCTACCAGATGTCCTGTTTTGTAATCGTCCTGAGTTCGAATATCCAGAATAATCGGAGGCATATTTTTCCGTCTCTCTTTCAAACAGACTTCAGGTTCGATGGCGTGTTTTTCTGGCTCAAACACGTTGTTATTGGTGAATTTCATTTTTTTTCCTCAATAATGACAGTTTATCATGTAGCGACGGCTACCTTACCGGAACGTATGCAGCTGGTGCAGACTTTCATGCTGACCTTATTTCCGTTACTTTTTTTAACATGAACTTTCTGAAGGTTGGGCAGCCACCTTTTACGTGTTTTATTATGTGCGTGACTGACGTTATTACCGGTGACGGGCCCCTTGCCACAGATTTCGCATTTATTTGCCATGATTCGTTTGTTTTGCAGATGTCAAGAAAACAGTGTCGACTGGGTTTCTCCAGTAAAACACAAGCCGTATTCAAAATGGTGCATCAGAACCGTCTCCGATCCTTGTGTCTGAATAATCAATCTCTCAATTTAACAATAATAGATCAATAAAGCAATGGATAAAAGGGACCTTAGCCTGAGTTTTATTGATTTATTTTGAAATATCCACATAGCAAATGGGCAGTCTGGCCTTTTGCGATTGTTCTCTTTCAGTATATCCCATCAAAAAAGTGAACACCAGAAGTACTTTTTGATACATGAAACAGGAGTAATCTGTTTGATATAACTTTATAATTCAAGATGGATATCGGCTGCATGGATATCTTCGATCTTTTTGAGTTCAATCCTCAACCTGCTGGCTATTTCGCTGGCTTCGAAAATATGCAGGTTCGAGTCAACTGAAATATCTATTTGGATGGAGAGTTTCTTATTAAGATAATGGCAGGTTGTATGGGTTAGCTCTTTTATATCAGGGAAAGTATTTATAACGTTGCGGACATCAGCCTCAATTTCATTTTGAGGGCGCATCAGGGTCTTTTGATTGTCATCTTCTTCATCGTCCGTATCAACATGAACAAGGACATCGTTAACGCTGGGAATACGATCCAGAATCGAAATACGGACCCTCTCAGCAATTTGGTGGGACACGGAGACGCTGATGGTCTCGTCAACTTCTATATGCATATCCACCAGCATATAGGGGCCCATTCTTCTTGCCCGAACCTGATGAAAGTGTTTAACACCTTTTATGTTGACCAGAATGTCATGAATTGATTTGAGGATATCCTGTTCAACCACTTCGTCGGTCAACTCTTTGACTGATTCATACCCAATGGACAGACCAGCCTTCACGATCCATCCTGATACAAGAATAGCTGCCAGGGGATCGAGTAGCGGGTAGCCGGAAACAGCTCCGATAATACCGGCCAGTGCCACAAAAGATGAAATGGCATCGGTTCTGTGATGCCAGGCATTGGCCATCAGGATGCGACTTTGGTGTTTTCTGCCGATATGGTAAGCGTAGCGGTATAGCAGTTCCTTCACAATGATCGATAAACCGGCAATCCAGACAGCAGGCAAACCAGGAATAACGGGCTTGTCCAACTGATTAATGCCATGCATGGCAATCCCGAATCCTGCCAGTATCAGCATCAACGAAATAAACAGTGTACCGATCGTTTCGAATTTGCCGTGTCCGTAGGGATGACTTTCATCAACTGGTTTTCGGGAGATATAGACAGACCAGAGTGTGACAGCATCTGACAGCAGGTCGGAAAGAGAGTGTGCAGCATCAGCAACCAGTGCGGATGAGAGCGACACGTACCCGACAACACCTTTTAACAATGAGAGAATGAGGTTGGCTATAACGCCTACAACCGTGACCCGTACGGATTCTTTACCACTTTGATCGAGAGCAGGCATAGTCAGGCAGGTGAATCAGAGAATATATATCGTTTGTTCATGATTCGGCAATATTTGTCAGGCTTGTTAACAGCTGCAGGCTGGACTCTTTGCGAATATCGACTTGACCGCCACTCTGGACAGCGCTGACATCGGCTTTTGATTGTTGTTCGTATAGTTGGCTGAGCGTTTGCTTGTGACTCCTGATTTCCTGAATGAGGAGTTCGGTATTGTTTGCAAAAACCATAATGATCTGTTCAAAAAGCTGGATAACAGCAGAACTGCCACCGTGTTTTTCAGGCAGCAAGATGGAAAGAAGATTTAACCTGGGCTTTCCACTGGTAATCGGGTTTCTTTTCTCCCAGGTATCTTTCATCAGCGGTGACAAAAGCGGTGTCAGCTGTTTTGCAAGAATATTAAATGCCGGTCGGGATGCTCTTCCAGGGAGCTTGGTAATGGCTCGGTTCAAGGCCGGAATCTGATCAACAATTTCGTACAGCAGATTCCGCCATTTGGTATACGCCTGGTTTCCGCATTGTTCAACAGAGAGTGCCGGGTTTTCAGTTTTGGTCAGCCGCAGAAACGTGTTGTAGATCTTCTTTGAAAGCTGGCTGGATACAATTTCGGTTTTTGGATCAAGGGATATATTCAATGTTCGATTCAGCCATGTAATGATGCGTTTCAGATCATCCTTCGGCAGTTTCAAAGCCCTTTTTTCGAAAAGTTCAATCTTCTTCGAGCGAATAATACTGTTGCGTATCTCAGACCATTCATTAACAATACGATCTCGACTTTCCACGAGATAGGAAAATTGCTCAATACATTTGTCCATAAACCATTGCATCAGAGGCAGAAAAGATTCTGTCAGCACCTGAGGCTCTGGGTTCTTCTCGGCAAACCATGGGATTTTTTCTATAGGAAGAGCGAAGAACAGGGTCTCCTTTTCCGATGTGATGGTATAGGTTTCTGAAGGATTTTCATCCTCCGGCTGATCAACACCTTTTAGAAAGTTTTTTCCCACAAGCATGCAGGATTTCAGATTGGCCACCTGGTAATCCCCATAATTCATGCTGCTATTGTCTGTGAGGGGAAACCAGAAGTTCTTGACAATCTCCTCTTCGGGAATGGTATCGCCTCGTTCTACAGCACACAGGTGAAAAGCCTGATGTAAGACCGCATTTGTTAAATACTCGGCTTGAAAACCAGTGGTTTTCATCAGGCTGTTAAATGTCTGATTGATCTGTTCCCTGGTAAATTTAACTTTGTGTGCTCTCAGTAAGGCGTTGAAGTTCGGGATGGTTTTGGGATTAAAATGTATCACACCAAGGGTTTGAGCAGCAACCGTGTTAGATGTATTCTGAAAATGCAGAATCCCTCTTGTCAGTGTGGCTATCCAGGATTGTACAACTGCCGGATCAATTTTTGACGCCTCGGCGGTATCATCAAGAGAGAGATTTTTACCCTTAACCTGCTCGATGAAATTTTGCATTTTAACAACGGATACGTTAAAGCTGTTTTCGCATTCTGCTGCGATCAATGCGCATTTCTGGGCCACCTGTGCCATCAGGCGCTTAGAACTTTTCAGTTGATAATACTCTTCAAAATAGTCCAGATAGTTTGACAAGCTGAATTCATTTGAGCGATCGCCCTTGCCGAAGAAGTTTTCGGCAGGCTGTTTCTTTATTTCCTCACCCTCCACCGGCACGCGATCACTCTTATAACGGCTTTCCAGCTGGTTGAGGAGGCCACTGATACGCATCCGGTAAATATTCGGATTAAATAACTCAAGGTCCAGCGGAGGTATTGGTTTCGACTTGTCTGGCAGGCTTTTTAAAACGCGACTACTGACATTGGACAGGATGCTTCGCCACTCCTGGGTTTTCTGGGTCAGCTGTTCAGGCTTCGATGTGTTGCCATATTTGCGGTCCAGAATTCTTCTGAGGAAGGCATAAAAAGTTTTTTCGTTGATCGGGATATTGGCTGGCCAGGCGATGTTGTACTTGACCATGAGATGATTTTGGACGATATGCCAGACTTCAGCGCTCCACCCGAGGTCCTTCTGGTTATCCAACTGCTTAGCCAGCACTTGCTCATTGAGCTGCTGCGACATGTTGGTCACCTTTTCCCATAAGGATTTTTGCAGGTACATAAACTCGAACAATCGCTGCTGCACGGCGTCAAAAACATTCTCAAAAATGCCCTGCTCCTGGGAAAAACTGACATCGGGTAATTTCTTATTCTTGAAATCCCTAACAAAGCTTTCCATTGGGATTTTCATGACAAGGGCGGGGTCATCTCCTGAAATACGAATAGTTGCTGCTCGCTGCGAGTTCATTGAAACGATACCCTTGTCACCGACCAAAGTCGGAGACGGCATTTTAACCACCACTTGTCCATCCACCAGTACATCAATCTGACCACTGCACAGCAAAAATATATCCCTCCCGGATTCTCCCTGAAGGATGATATCTGAACTGGAATCAAAAAACCCAAACATCAATTGATCCAGCAGTTTCGTGCCCAGCATTTTCAAGCACCCCCTGGTCAGGGAATAAGAATCAAGCAGGCTGGTGGCCAGCTGAACGCAAGCGATGTTTGTTTCCTTGAATGAATAGTATTGGTTTGAGCCCCACTGTGTCATAGCAGATTCTCTTTATCCTACAAACTGTTGTTGTCTTACCTTGTTTGAGAAATCGATGTTTTAATATTGCTCAGGCAATAAACTCAGAATAACGATCCCAACTATTCCTGTGATTTGTATTTATCAGAATCAATTTTGAGTTTGGGTTGATTCGATAATCATGAGCTGGCGAAATAACCACATTGTTGGGAACCAGGTTTTTTACCTTAATCAATTCGTCAACCTGCCCTTTGATATTGGATTGGATCTGTGCCTGGTAGATCTTCTCAGACTTACGCGCATAGTAGTTGCCCGTGTCCTCCAATAGACCGATGGGTTTTCCCTGGTTGATAAAAAGACTTGTACAGTTCAATAAAATTATGGTTAACAAACTTGCTTTCTATATCCCGGATTTCAAGTAGTATGTGCTTCAAACTGATCAACTCGCTCATGATTTTGGTTATTCCCATTCCATGAGAGCTGTTGGCCAGCATAATGCGTACAAACTCATCCTCAAGAAAAATCTCTTCGACATTCGCCTGAAACAGGGATTCTTCATACCGTTGATCGAGAATTTCCGCTGCCTTGTATACATGTTTATTCATGCTGCCGATCAACATCGCGGCCAAGACTGTCTGGGCATCGATCTCTTCAAACGTTTTTTCAGAGTCGGTCTCCGCCAGAATGATTACCTTTTTGGCATGAAGAACGCCTGCCTGTTTCAGTGTTTGATGATCGACAAAATCACCGTTAAACAAGCTCACTAGCGAGTTATCGCTGAAGTGTTCGTTGAAATCTTTTTCAGTCGTTTCGTCTATCTTAGCCACAACCGTTATTTTATTCCAGTCAACATTGAGATTTTGATAATGCTCGATTATAAAATCAAGCATTTCTATCAGTTGTAGCTTCCAACCACAGATAATCAGTGTTCCATCTCCCGGTTGTGGTTCAGAGCTGACTATCCCTTTTTGGGAGCGAAAGTCGTTCAGAAAATCGTGCAGGGTAAGATATTTTCCTGATTTTTCCGGATCATCCCCCATTTCAGACTTTGAAGAAATAATATCCCTGTGTTTACTGAGCTGATCGATCAAGATTGGATCCAAACCAAGGTTTTTGTAGCTGTATCGCTTTTTCTGATAAAGAATGCCGTAGGGCCGGCTGCGGTACAGGTATACCACCATGTCCTCTTTCTGAAGCCTGTTGTAGTAGTCATACCAGTTATCGGAGTCATCAAGATAGGATTCAATCTTAAACGCAATTTCAGTATCGATTTTTCTCTTTTTCTGAGTCAGTGAATAAACCTGTTTCAGAAGTTTTTCGGGTATATTCAATCCGGCAAAGGGGTACTTTTTCTCTTTGAAAATAACACCACTGACACTATTTTCAAAAAAATAGGGCTCCAATTCAACCTGTCGCATTTTTTCCAGGAAATCATCCCAGCTCTCTGAAACCGCGTTAAATTTATCGATTTGACGAAGAATGATCTCCTCAATGGACTGTTCTCTGTTTTTCTGTTCCTTCTCGAATTCCAGGGGATGTTTCTGGTTCAGTTGATAAGGATTGACATCCAGAACAATCAACGCACTATTCTCAATAAGCAGGTAATTTGGTGCTGGATTAAAAACAGGTCTGTTGCTTTCCATCTGCTTTATTTCAGAAAGCCCGTAAATAGCGTCTTTAATGGTTACCGATTTTTGAATCTGTCCCATTTTTTCCTGTTTTCTTAAACGCAGGTTCCCGGTATTTTCCAGAATACCGATCACAACAGCATCTTCAATCAGCCCCTTAAC
This sequence comes from bacterium, assembly GCA_029940215.1. GTDB lineage: Bacteria > SAR324 > SAR324 > XYD2-FULL-50-16 > XYD2-FULL-50-16 > JAHJRI01. The sequence continues at coordinate 11,152 of JAOZRE010000106.1, forward strand.
CTCTTCAAAAGAATTCCCCACCCATTTTTCAGAGGCCGGAAGCACACGAAGGATTCCAGATTCCATTGAAAACAGTTTTTTAAAGGTGTTATTAACCCCCGAGGAAAGAGTAATATTGCAGATTAATGCTCTTGCGCAGAAACGGTTAAAAATAATCTCCTCTGCTTCTATATTTTCAAGATAGTGGCTGAATTTGGAATGGATAATTTCAACGATGGTGTAAATATGTGGATAAACCCTTTTTATTGCGATGGTTGCCAGTACTGTTTTGAAATCTATTTCATCCGGTGTTTTGCCGGAAAACTCGTCAGCCAGGATAAGTACTTTCTCGGCTTTTTTAAGTCTGGCGTTGGCCAGTACTTCAGGGTTAGTGTAGTCCCCACTGAAGTACTGAAAATCCCTCAATCGGGTATCCTGCCTCAATTCGTTGACCTCTTGCGCGTCAGCATCATTTACCAGCACAAGCTGATTGGACTCTTTTTTAAGCAGGGTAAGAATATCCTTAACCAGATCACCCATTCCCTTTTTCCAGCCGCAGATGATAATCGATGCATTAACCTCTTTTACTGGTACAAGACCAAGAGTCTTCTTTCGATTCCGCTCGACTAGCCAGCTTGTGATGTTACCAGTTAAAACCGCAACGTAGAAGATTCCGATAAACATGATAGCAATTGCAGCCAGTTTACCGATGGCAGAAACAGGTGACAGGTCTCCATATCCGACAGTGGTAACCGTAACAATGGAAAACCACAATGATTGAAAAAAACTGTTGATACCTGATTCACTTTCAGTAGATTCCAGCACCAGCATCACAATGGCAGCCAGGACCATAAAACTCATGAAACTGACGACATTTTGAACAACTGTGTCCTTCTTCAGCCTGGAAAAATATTTGTTTACTTTATTCATACACTTAGACCCGTTTTGCATATCACTTACCGCTTCTCGGCAGAACACCCATAACATTTTGTATTGTTTGCTAAAATGGATTCTATTACCAAACAGGATTTTGCGTTGAAAAGAAATACATTATTAATGCCTTTTTGCCTGTCCCAACTCAAAAAGAACGGTCACTTGAGCCATGGATTCCCGACAACTGAAACGAATCAAAAAAAGACGCCAATTGATAACTGCATTAGCCAGTGATCAAAATGGACCTGCTTCTGCTCGGGCTGATCAAGATCAAAATACCCTCGAAAATAGAGTACCTTGCCATCAACCACTATAAAACGCTCTCCGAAATACAATCCTATTACCACTGCTGTCGTTGGGCTTTTTTCGATTAATTTGCTGCGACTGACAACTATATCCGATCCACTGGCTGTGTAGCGCTTTACCGTTAACTCAGATGATACATCACCGTAGCCGACACCAGCATAGGCTGTTACAAAGTCCAAGGGAATCGAGTCACTGTTACCAAAAGACCTAAAATCAATCGTTCTTAAAATCATCGGTAATTTTAGGTCTCCTTCAGCGGTACAAGTGAAAAAAGAACCACCACTTTCAATAATTTCCGTGTTTTCAACCAGATGGACTTCCGGAATGGTTACATACCGAACTCCCCATTGACTATTATACAAAATGGTAAAATCATATCCCGGAGCATAACCATGCATCACTTCATACCCAGCTGTTACAGAAAAATGAAACCTGGACAGCGCCTGTGCCTCAAGCCCCTGCGGTGCCAACAGCATTAGGAATATCCCGCAGCAGAACAGTGCGTGCAGCAGTTTTTTTATTAAAGTATTCAAGACTCCACCATTTGATAAACAGAGCCGGACCTGCTGACTACAAGCCCTTTTAACTCTAGCTCTGTCAGCACAGCCAACAAATCCTGTACCGGTATTTTGGTTATATTGGCCAGACGGTTTTGATGGAGCGCTCCATTTTGCAGGGCATTTAATACTTGCCTTTTTTCCACTTCCCGGTTTTTAAGTTGC
>JAOZRE010000467.1 GCA_029940215.1 bacterium
CTGGTATAACCCATAGCAGCGAGGCCAATAGTGGACTTGCCTGCACCTGATTCTCCGATAAGACCCAGGACTTCGCCCCTTTTCAGATTTAAGCTGATGCTGTTGACAATCGTCTGCCATTTTTCATCAATGAAGCCTTCAATTACCAGGTCTTTTATTATAAGTAGACTATTTTCTTTCATAATATTGTGTACGATTAATCTTCCAAGCCACTGGACAAATGCAGAAACCAGTCGACTATTAAATTTACACCAACAGTTAAAAAAGCGATCGCCCCAGCAGGAATAAGCGGGGTGTATATGCCAAATGTAATAGCTCCGGCATTTTCGCGAACCATAGCGCCCCAATCAGCAGTTGGTGGTTGAATACCCAATCCAAGAAAACTTAGAGATGCGACAAATAGAAATACAAAACAGAAACGAAGTCCGAATTCAGCCACTAAAGGCGGTAATGCATTCGGCAGCAGCTCTCGTCGCATGATCCACCAGGCGCCTTCTCCTCTTAAGCGAGCAACCTCCACGAATTCCATGACAGTGATGTCCATGGCAACAGCCCTGGACAACCGGTAAACACGGGTTGAGTCCAATATGGCAATTGTAATTATCAAATTGCGGATAGAGGGACCAACAACTGAAAGAATCATCAGACAAAAAACCAGAGTCGGGAACGCCATAACGATATCAAATACCCGGCTGATAATCTGATCGAACCAGCCACCCATGGTCGCTGCAAAAAAGCCGCACAAGACACCGATGGAAAACGACAGCACCGTCGTTGCAAAAGCCAAAGCAATCGTGTTTCTGGCCCCATAGACCATTCGTGTAAACAGATCTCTCCCGATATGATCGGTGCCAAGAAAGAATTGACTGCTGAATCCTTCCCAGACGTCTCCGACAACACTGGTTTCTTCGTAGGGCGCAATAACAGGCGCAAATATCCCAAATATGAGAATCAGAGAAATCATGGCCATGCCGATTCGGGCACTTATGGGTGATTGACGTAGCAGTTTAAGCAAAATTCGACTCCATTATCATAACTGGGATTTACGTAGTTTAGGATTAGCAAGCATTGACATGACATCAGCTAAAAGATTGAGAAATATATAAGTCATCGCAAAAATAAGACCTGACGCCTGAACCACCGGCAGATCCCTTTTAGAGACTGCATCGACCAGAAGCTGGCCCAGTCCCGGGTAGACAAAAACAACCTCTACAATAAAGACGCCGACAACCAGATAAGCCATATTCACTGCAATAACGTTGATTACTGGAGAGAGCGAATTTGGAAAAGCATGCAGTGCGATAATTCGCAGGCGCCTGAGTCCCTTTAGCTCCGCCATTTCAATATAAGCACTGGCAAGTACATTGATAATCGCGGCTCTTGTTTGGCGCATAATGTGAGCAGTGACAATAAAGGTCAGGGTCAAAGCCGGAAGCAGTACTGTATATAGTTTGGTTCCTAATGACATGTTCGAGTTTATCGCCGCCAGACTCGGAAATACGTTGAATTTAACTGAAAAGATTCCGATCAGGATATACGCAATAAAAAACTCAGGAAAGGAGATAAATGAGAGGGTCACCGCAGAAATTGTCTTGTCGAATAACGTATTGCGGTAAAGTGCAGCCAGTATACCCAAGATAACTGCGACAGGTACGGCAATTAAGATGGCAGTTGAAGCTAGAAATAGCGTATTGAGAAATCGCCAGGTTATCTGTTCCGCCACCGGTTTTTTGTTGGCCAGTGAATTACCGAAATCCCCCTGTACAAAACCTTTGAGCCAGGCTATGTACCTGACTGTGGGTGGTAAATCAAGTTTCAGTTCTTTCCTGAAAGCGGCCACGGTCTCTGGTGTAGCTGATTGGCCGAGTACGGTTTCAGCAACATCACCAGGGAGTAATTCCACTCCAATGAAGATAATCAGTGAGATGATGAAGACAGTGACTGCACTCGCTCCCGTCCGTTTGAGAATCAACCATAAAACTTGTTTCATAAATGGGTCATATTTCAGTTTATATTTGAAAAAGACATTCAAACACGATTTTGAATGAACGCTTTTTCAGGGTGTTCCAAGCCGGTCAATAAAAAGCAATTCCAAGATAATTGGATTTCCGAATTTACCGGTAATCTACTTATCGATCTAAATCTATTTGTAAAGGCATCGTTAATAAATAACTTCACCTAGTCTGTTTGCATAGGGATCGTTAATAATTAACTTCACATAATCTATTTGCAAAAGTCCAAAAAGCTGGACATTTTGCAAACAGAATGTGACCTAATCTTTTAGCCGACCCTTAAGTAAACCACCAGCGTTCGGCGTTTCTCATCCCATCCATGGCCATGTGACCAGAGATCGGTCCATGAGCCAGTTTAGATGAACTCGCTTCGACCATCTGATTGTACATCGGGATCACGGTTCCACCATCATTTCTGCATAATGCCTGCATTTCCTCGTACATTCCACGGCGTTTCTCTGTATTCAGTTCTGCCCTGGCATCAACCAACAGTTTGTTAAAACGATCATTTTTCCAATGGGTATCATTCCAGGGAGCCCCATCAGCATAAGCGACTGAGAACATCATGTCTTCAACCGGGCGTCCGCCCCAGAAGCACATACACCACTCTTTTTTCATCCAGACATTGCTCCAGTAACCGTCATCAGGCTCTCGCACTACATTAATCTTGATTCCCGCTTTTTTTGCATCTTCTTTGATGAGAATAGCAGCATCGACTGCCCCGGCAAAGGCAGCATCTGCAGCATGCAGGTTAAAGACATGGTCAAGCATACCTGCTTTTTTCATATGAAACCTGGCTTTTTCGGGATCATACTTTCTCTGCTCCAGATCTTTCGCAAAAAACTGATTCACCGGGGCAATCGGATGGTCATTGCCGGGTTCACCATAACCGCGCAGGATCTGCTTAACTAATCTTTCGCGATCAATGGCAAGCTTCAGAGCCATCCGCACATTATTATCATCATACGGTTTGTTATCCACCAGCATAGGGATCGTATAATGTGCTGTTCCAGTTGTCGCAGTTACATTAATCCCTTCCATCTGTTTCAGAAGATGTACTGTTTTGAGAGCACAGCGATCCATATACTGAATCTGGCCTGTTTTTAACGCATTTGTCCGGGCGATACCATCCGTTATGGACAGGGTTTCCACTTCTTCAAAATGGGCTCTGTCTTCTTTCCAATAATTCGGATTGCGTTTGGCAAAAGATCTGACTCCAGGTTCCCAATTTTCCAGTATATAACCACCCGTGCCGACCCCTTTTTCCCATTCCAGGTCTTTGGTTCCGGCTGGACAAATACTTAAATGATAATCCCCCAGGATAAACGGGAAATCGGCACTGCCGCCGTTCAACTCAAAAACAACCTCGTATTTACCATCCGCTTTGATATTTTTGATATTTTTTAGATATCCTTTCGCACCAGATTTGGATTTTTCCCCCCGGTGATGATTGATGGAAAAGATGACATCCTCGGAAG
>JAOZRE010000006.1:0-4525 GCA_029940215.1 bacterium
TCTGGCGTTTGACAGGTCCCCCTGCGCCTGTTTCACTTGGGCCTGCAGCTGACCACGCTGATGTGGCATGAGGTTGAGGCTGTTTTGGATTGATTGCACCTGAGCCTGTTGCGCGATCAATGCCTGCAGCTGGGTCTCATATTCCTTGGCTGCAATCATTTTCTGGCTGAACAGTTTTTTCTGCCGGTCCAGGTCCTTTTGTTTGATTTTCAGTGTTTGCTTTTGAATCTTCAGCAGCTCCTGGTTGTTATTTTTCTGCACCTCCAACTCTTTGAGCTGTATTCGGTAGCTCTCAATTTTTGTTTTCAGTTGAGAGATGGTGATGTTGAACTCAGAGGGATCAATTCGCAGCAGGGTGGTGCCTTGATTTACCCGTTTCCCCTTCTGAAGATCATTGTGGGTGTAGATGATTTTACCGCTGACCTGGGCGATTGCCTTCCAGACTCGGATGGGAGCAGCATTTCCGTACCCATAGGCACGTGGCACCAGCTTCATAGGCGTAATGGTCATCACGCGCACGACGGTTGACTTGGTCGCCACTGCTTTTTGACGGGGTGCCCTTTTTAACAGTGACATCGAGAGGAATAGAGCAATGCCGATCACTACAGGGATCAGAACAAAGGCGCTTTTTCGCCAGCCGGGTTTAATAAACTCTAAAAATGCCATAAAACAACCTGCGAATATGAATGTATGCTTACCAAATTTATCAGATATTCCTGATACCTATAACCATATTTCCCAGTATAATTCAATTTGTGAAAAAGTAAAATGGTTCGAAAGGTATTGTGTAAAAAAGGCGAATTTTTTGAATTCGGATCATTCACCGGTCTCAGATCTGCTTCACGCTGAGTAGCATCTTGTCTTCCCTTTAACTGCAATCGGAATCGACTTTCGATGGAATCTCAATTAAACACTATGGTGGACAGATATGGACGGTAGAAGAATTGTTGTTGACATATTCAAAATTACAGTCTAATAGAAGATAACTTACTCAGATTTTGGGCTGGATTCTTTTGCACCATGAAAACCGGACATTTCTATGAAAAAACTGGATATTGTGTTTCTGGGCACCCTGGTTACATTTTTTCTTTTCATGACTCTGGCCTATACCACATCAAACGGCTGTACACGACTTGAAACGGTTGAAAGTAAATCCGTTACCCAGATGGTGGACCCGGTCCAGCAGAATATCTTATTTCGATAGTTGCACCCCTCCAAACATTAAAGCGCCTCCAGATAAATTCTTCCTCCCGCCTTCTAATTTGCCTTATCTATGAACGAGCAACTGTCACCTAAAAGAAAAAAGCGATATATTTTGCTGATTTATTTGGATAACAATAGTTTGTTTCTTATCTAAAATAATTTTTTACTACTTATCCAATCTAAAAAAAGGTATGCTTACATAAATATATCACAGAGAAACGGCAGATACTCAACCAATAAAATCTATTTACAGCTCAGTTTATGGGATCAGAAACATCACCGAATGAGAAAGTTCTACTGGAAAACCTGGATGACAGTATGGTCATCGAGCGTTATATCGGCTTTTCAAAAAAATTCAGCCCGATGGACGGCGTTAGCTGCAAGTGGTTGCAGCATAACTTCAGGGGGGTAAAAGTCAGGGTTAAAAGAGGTGACGAAATTCTGGAAATACCTGTTGACACCACGAAGGAAGGGGATGCCCTGGTCGAAGTTCACTCATTTCCTGAGAGCTTGAAAAAGCTGACCATCGTTAACACTCGGTTGATAGAAGAGCTGAAAAAAAGAGGGTTTCTGAAGTTCAAGGTCCGACGAACTAAGAAAAAACTCTCCCAGAAACAGGTTCGGCATAAGGAAGCCGTCGAGAAGTCGTCAGAATTGGTTTACAAGGCAAAAGAAGGTGTTGAGGTGTCTAAGGGCGCCAGTAAAGCTGTTGAAAATCTCCTGGATGATACCAGGGATGGAAATATGGAGATGGGTGATATCTCCCAGTATGTTGACAATATCATTGCCAATGAGTCAACGGAAGCTATCGGGATTCTGACCAGTTTGAAGAAGAGTGACCAAACCTATGCACACTGCGTTGACGTGGGTTCCATTTTCCAGTCTGTCTATATCAAGATGATGGAACGTCAGGGGGTCGAACTCTCTGCAGAGAAGAAAAGCGAGATGTTACTGGGAGCATTTATGCATGACATCGGAAAATCAAAGGTGCCCAAGGATATTCTGGACAGCACAGAACGCTTTGAACGGGACAGTCGTGAAATGCAGCTGATGCAGTCCCATCCCACTTTTGGAGCCGAGATTCTGACTGATTTGGGTTCCTCAGACATGATTATCAACATGGCGCATTACCACCATGTCAAGCTGGATACCTATATGAAGTCCAGTTATCCCAAGGTTGATGAATATGATGATGTCATCATGGAGACCCGCCTGATTGCGATAGTGGATGTATACCAGGCACTGGTCGGCCGGCGCAGCTACAAGAAATCATGGGCACCTCCAGCAGCCATCAAGTTTATTGAGCAGCTGACAGGTATCGAATTTGACATGGATGTCTGGGATTCGTTTTTTCAGATCATGGGGAAGTACCCGACCGGATCACTGGTGGAATTGAGTGATGGCTCGATGGCTTTTGTGGTGCAGCCGGCGGATGAAGATCTTGACAAGCCCAAGGTTGCGGTCATCAGAAATGCAAAGGGGGAGGATCTGACAAGCAATCCGCTGATCAATCTGGCCTATGAACAGGATATCACGATTGTGAAGGATCTTGATAACTATGAAGCGCTTGGAGAGGCATGCCTCGATGTATTCACCAATATGAAAATTTCGTAGCAGTGCGCCGGGCACGGGCGTGGATCGGTTGTACCCCTTTTTCAATGAGGAGAGGATATGAAAACAAAAATTATCAAAGACTACATGACCCCAATTAAGTACCTGATTACCTTTCAGCCGGATACGGATATTTACTATGCCATTGAAATGCTGGTTAATCGCGCTATCTCAGGTGCTCCGGTCGTGTCAGATAAGGGGGAACTGGTTGGGATTCTGTCTGAAAAAGACTGCCTGAAGGTCATGCTGCAGATGGGTATGCATGGGACGCCATCAGGTGCTGTAAACGAGTATATGTCAGCTGATGTTAAAACCATCGATCAGAACGGGTCAGTTATCGATGCGGTTCAGGCATTTCAGAAGAGTTACTTCAGACGCTTTCCAGTCACGGACGGGAAAAAGCTGGTCGGACTGATAACCCGCAGGGACATGCTGAGGGCTATCAAAGAGATGCAGTAGGTTCCAGAATCATCTCTCGCAGTTCTTCAATATTTGACAGGTAGGCCAGGCAACTGGCTTCCATGTAGTTCTGAATCTCGGGTATCTGGTGCCCCCATCCGGCGGCTGCAATAGGAACCCCGGTTGATTGTGCCATCTCCACGCCTGGTTTCAGATCATCCACGATCAACGCTTCTTCCGCTTTTAATCCGAATTGTTCCAGGATCTGTCTGACCGGGTAGGGGTTTGGCTTTCGCTTGTCCGCATCATAGGTCCAGCCGAATATTCGATCTGGAAAAATGGTGTTAGTCGTGTCCGCTTTCCGGTAGTGCGCCTCGATGTTTTCCACTTCGGAATGTGACACCACTGTAACAATACCCCCCTGGGAACGGTATTCCTGCAACATTTTGATAAATCCGGGATAAAATCGGGGGGTGTGGCTGGAGGTGTATTCCCGCCAGATGACCAGCTCTTCGTCCAGCTCCTCCTCTGAAAACCTGAGCTCCTCCACCAGGTACTCCATAATCCCCGGGTGAAAATTCTTCTTGAACCAGCCCTCCAGGCTGATCGGTTTTGTTTCGGGACGTATCTGCCGCATGATTTCCACATGGGCAGGGTAGTGAATAGAGGCGGTACTGTCGACGGCAGTGTCGTCGTGATCCAGTATCAGGCATTTATACTTCAGGTTCATTCAATTGACTGGGTTAATGGGTTTTGTCGAAAAAGGCTCACCACTGAGATACAAGGGGTCACGGAACTTACAGGGCATCCACAGCCAGGCGGATCCGGTCCAGCGCTGTTTCAAGAACTGAACGGGGGCAGGCAATATTGATCCGCTCAAACCCTTCTCCACTGGGACCGAAAACAAACCCGTGATCCAGGCCCACCCGGGCCTTTGTGTTCATGAACGTTGCCAGTTCCTGTGACGGGAGCCCCAATTGCCGGCAGTCAAGCCAGACCAGGTAAGTACCTTCAGGTCTGATCACCTTTATTTTTGGGATGTACTTCTCAAAATAGGTGATCAGAATCTCCAGGTTGCTCTCCATATAGTTCAGAAACTGCTCCAGCCACTCGTCCCCGTGTCTGAAAGCGGCTTCCAGTGCGGCGACTCCAAAGATATTGGCGGACGGCATCATTCCCTTTTTGGCCTCATTAAACCGCTCCCTGAGCTCGGGGTTGGGGATGATGATTACGGAAGCGTCCAGACCGGCAAGGTTGAAGGTTTTGCTGGCAGCCATGCAAACCAGGGAGTTCTGTTCAAATTCAGGTGACA
>JAOZRE010000006.1:4535-8835 GCA_029940215.1 bacterium
CGTGTTGATGGCCCTTAAGCAGAATCTCACAATGAATCTCATCGGAGACCATCACAGCACCGTTTCCGACGACTATATCTCCCATACGTCGCAGTTCTGCTTCTGTCCATACCCGGCCAACCGGGTTGTGGGGGTTGCAGAGAATCATCATGCGGGTTCGATTGCGGGAAGGCACCATCTGCATCAGCGGATCAAACTTCGATTGCAGGTTATCGAAATCGATCTCATAGCGGTCACCTGAGAGCTGAAGGGCATTGTTTGCCACCTGGCAGCCATTATTCTGGATAACTGACCAGAAGGGATAGTAGACCGGATCCTGTAGAATCGTATAGTCTCCCGGTACCGTATAGGCTTTGACAGCGGCATTGAGTGCCGGGACCACGCCCGGTGTCAATACGATCCAATGGGGATCGATGTCCCAGTCGTATTTGACCTTCATTCGCTGCACGATTGCCTCCGCCACAGATGCTGACAGTGGAAGCGGATATCCGTAGAACTCATGTTCTGCTCTTTTCAGGATTGCCTCGGTGATCGGCTTCGCAACCGGTAGGTCCATATCGGCAACCCACATGGGAATCACATTATGATCGCCAAAGATAAATGGCGCTGCGTCCCACTTGGCACAATCGGTGTTTTTTCTGGATATGACCTGATCAAAATCATAGTCTGTCATCTCTCTTTCCTGCTGGAGGGGTGTACTGTCTGGTATTGATTCTTCACGAATGAGTCCGAAATTTGAAACAAAAATTTAACACAATTCCCTCTACCCTGTCATGGCCTTCCAGCCGTATTTATTGACAGACACCATCTTGCAACAAGACGATAGTCAGCTTCAAACAGCACTGCTGTCTTCGGGTCATCAGGTATCGTGTTTCATGAGCTGTTGCCTGATTTTTAGGGTTGACAGTTTTCTGAAAACGATCAACTTTCAGAGGATGCAGTTCCCCAAACGGAATACTTACCTGCGCACCTGGTAGCGTATAAAAACCATTAATGAGTAACAGGAATAGGATGCTTAAAAGGGAAGATTTCACTCACGAGCGAATCGATGCCCTGGTGGCAGAGATTCGAAAACATGGACCATTCGAAGCACTTTCCCACGAAGAACGGGAACAGAACCGGAAGCAGTTTCTTTCAAGCCTGCCCGAAGGTGAGGACCTGTGGGTGTTTGGGTACGGGTCCCTGATTTGGAATCCAGCGTTTAACTATGTGGATATGAAGCCTGCCCGAATGTATGGTTATCATCGCAGCTTCTGTCTTCACCTTACGATTGGCCGTGGTTCAGCTGACCATCCGGGTCTGATGCTGGCGCTTGACAGGGGAGGCTCCTGCAACGGGATGGTTTTTCGGATCAAGGCGGAAGCGGTTGAGTCGGAAACCCGGATTCTCTGGATGCGGGAGATGATCAGCGGTGCGTATATTCCCCACTATGGACCCCTGACAACAGCAGATGGTGTGATCAAAGGGCTCACCTTTGTGATCAATCGCCAGCACCAACGCTATATGGGGAATCTGGGAATTGATAAGATCGCTGACATGATTTCTAATGGCAGCGGTCCTTTGGGAACCTGCAGGGAATATATCGAAAATACCGTTGATGACCTGCAGGAGATAGGGGTAAGGGACTGCTATCTGGTCCGGATTCTTCGCCGGATGAATCAATAAGGGTCGGCTCAAAAATTATTTAGCATTTTGCTGGGATCATCATTGAAGATGAGGGTCAGGCCGGACTGCGTGGAGCCTGCTATTTGAAGCGTTCTTTAAAAGCGACCAGTGCTTCCGGAATGAGTTGCCGGACCATCACCACTTTTTCACGGGGGATTTTGCTGTCGAACTCGTCGAATCGCGGATGGTTTTTCGACAGGTGTGGGGGATTGGTAAACTGTGAATAGTCCGTATCATCGAAAGTCAGGATCAGTTCGATCAGAGAGCGACCCCTGTAGAGGTAGTCGTCGATCCACTTGATACGGTGCATCATCTCAAACCTGACCAGATCGGCCAGAAACAGCTGGGTATCGACGATTTTCAGGCGGTCTGCCGGGTTGAGATACTCAAATTTCATCACATTTCCGAGATCCAGGACGCCCATGATCAGTTCATTAAAGATGAAGGTACTGTTATCTCCGGGCTCAGCAAGTGTGCCGATGGTACTGTTTTGAAGATCCTCGAATCTGGATTCAATGGTGAAAGCTTCACCAAATCGTTTTTGCCATTGCGCAAACCCGCGTTTGCAGGCTTGACCCATCCGGAATTCGTTCAGGTCGACCAGTTTGCTCATCTCTTCTCCGGTTTTGCATGTTTATCAATGGTCATCGGTAACAAGAGCTCTTGCTCGATATTGTGTAACTATTCAGGTCCCCTCCGTCGAGGGTATTCTGATACAAAACACACATGAATCCATCCCTGGAGCTGTTGGAAAACGTCCTGTTTTCCAACGTTTTGAATCAAAATACCCTCGACTCCGGAAATGTGGTGATTTTTTACGATATTGTTTGCCTATTCAACTCAAACTGCAAACGGTTTTTTGATGGATGTTTGATCTGCTGTTACTGTCTGGAATAGAACCGGGTTTTGTGAATCGATATGAATTCCAATAGGCACTTGCCCTAACAGTCTGATCACGCTTATACTTGCATAAGACAGGCATGACCCATTAGGATAATAATACGTTCCGGAATAGAAGAGGCGGTTGAATAGAAAACCAAAAGGATGTCCATAAAGGTTACGTATGAGATTGATTACGAGAGCAGATTTTGATGGTTTGGTTTGTGCGGTGCTGCTGGTTGAGGTGGGGATTGTTGATAGTTATCAGTTTGCCCACCCCAAAGATGTCCAGGATGGGAAGGTTGAAGTGACAACAAATGATGTTCTGGCAAACGTTCCCTTTTCCAAGGGTTGTGGGTTGTGGTTTGATCATCACGAAAGTGAGATGGAGAAGGACAATTTCGATAAACTGGCCTATAAGGGAAAGGTCAGTCATGCGGCAAGCACAGCGCAGGTGATCTGGGACTATTATGGTGGAGCAGAAACCTTCAGTCCCTGGCTGACCCCGATGTTGCGAGCTGTCAACATTGCCGATGCAGGCAGTTTTCTCCAGGAAGAGGTCCTTTTTCCCGAGGGCTGGATTCTGCTCTCTTTTATCATGGATTCCAGAACCGGACTGGGGCACTACAAGGATTATCGCATCAGCAACTACCAGTTGATGCTGGATATGATCCAGTACTGTCGAACCATGACGGCTGAAGAAATTATTAAGGAAAAGGACGTGCAGGAACGGGCTGTCCGCTATTTTGATCATCAGGAGAAATTCAAGGAGATGATGCGGAACGCCAGTCGAGTTGTGGATAATCTTGTGGTAACCAACCTGCTTGACAACGAGACTATCTTTGTGGGCAATCGCTTTATTATTTATGCTCTCTTTCCGGACCAGAATATTGATGTGCGCATCATGTGGGGGCGGAACAAGGAGAATGTGGTGATTGCCTGCGGTCACAGTATTTTGAATCGATCAAGCAGGACCAATATCGGCCGGCTGATGGCCCGGTATGGTGGCGGCGGACATAGTATGGCCGGTACCTGCCAGGTTGCCATCGAAGACTGGGAGAAGGTCTCAGAAGAGATTATTGCCGTAATTACTGCTGACGGATAGGGTGACCGTCCGCCTTTTTTCTCGCTGCAAAAACCGGAGTACTTCGGATGATTAAAAAAACCGACAAGGGCATGAAAACAACAGAAGTCGCACAATTGCCGAATGAGATCATCGATGCCATTTTTAAAGAAGTCCCTTTAATCAACCGGGCGATCGGCAGCCAGTTTGAGGATCGGGAATTTTTTATCAGGGCCTCCAAAATTTTTGAGGTGCAACCTGGTGACGTGATCATCAGGAAGGGAGAGTTCGAAAATTGGATCTATTTTCTGCTAGCGGGACAGTTGCTGGTTTTTCCGGAGTTTTCGGATGATAAGAAGAACCTGGTCTGTTATATTTCTCCGGGAGAAATGTTCGGTGAACTTGCCTATATCCGGGAGTTGAACAGAAATGCCACCATCGTTGCCGACGATAACTGCGAAAAGATCATTTTTCTGGGGATGGACTTCTCGGACTTTGGCGAGATAGACGATTTCAGCAAGGTCTCTATCTCAACCAAAATCAGCTTTTATCGCTCAGCGGTCCGGATCATTCGCAAAAATATACTCATCAACCCACACACCATGTCGCTGCAACTCTTTTTTAATTGTATCGGCACCATTCGCCTGGCTCGATTTTACGAAGTTCTGCTTGTAAGCAATCAATTCTTTATAG
>JAOZRE010000006.1:8845-30123 GCA_029940215.1 bacterium
AATCGCTCAGCGGTCCGGATCATTCGCAAAAGGATGGAGAACATGAAGATTGATAACCCGGACAATGAACTCGCCCTGAAATCGCCTGTTCACAAACCTTATACAGACCAGGCAAACAGCCTGCGAGAGCTGCTCTACCTTCAGGACCAGTCAAAAACCTATGCCAAATATCTCCACCAATGGAATCGATCGCTTGAAATTGATTCTAACTATCACACCGCCAAGGGTCAAATTCCCATCGATGAGATCAAAAGCCTGATGAGCGGGGATTAGTCGTTCAGTTCCTCTCCGGGAATAGGATGAATCGTTTCACATTTACAACGGGAACCTGAACAAACGCTTGAAGCTACCACGTATCGATACAGGGTCGTTTTTTACCCTTACGGGGAGCAGGTCGGGGTACGGAATTCAGGCCTCTCATCACCACTCGTCGCGTGTCTGCCGGATCAATCACCTCATCGATTTCAAAATGGGAAGCCATATTGATGGCCTTGCCGTGCTGATAGGCCATGGCAACCATATTTTCGTATAATTCCTTGCGCTCAACAGGGTCTTCGACCGCAGCCAGTTCCTTTCGGAATCCCAGCTTGACCGCACCTTCCAGGCCCATTCCTCCAAACTCACCTGTCGGCCATGAAAAGGTAAAGAAAGGTGCCTTTTGGCTTCCTCCGGCCATGCCCTGTGCTCCAAGCCCGTACGACTTTCGCAGAACGACGGTAAAGTAGGGTACGCTCAGGCTGGCACTGTTGACAAACAGGCGGCAGCAGTGACGGACCAGAGCCGTTTTCTCTGCTTCCGGGCCCACCATAAAACCCGGGGTATCACAGAGGAAGAGAATGGGGATATCGAAGGCATCACAGAGTTGCATGAAGCGTGAGGCCTTATCGGCTGCCGGACTGTCAATGGCTCCTGAAAGGTGGGTCGGGTTGTTGGCAATCAACCCGACGGGTCTGCCCTCCATGCGGATAAATGCCGTGACCATGCCCAGACCGAAGTGGGGGCGTAGTTCCAGTACCGAGTCCTTGTCCGCCAGGGTTGAAATCACCGATCGGATATCATAAACGCGTAACCGGTTTTCCGGGATGGCCCTTCTCAACAGTCGTTGATCCTCACATTCCCAATCGCTGATGGGGCCCTGAAAATAGGAGAGATACTTTTTGGCAGCCGCGACCGCTTCCGCTTCGTCTTTAACAGCGATATCCACCACACCGTTTGGTACCTGGTGACTCATGGGTCCAACCTCATCCGGCTGAAAGACCCCTAGGCCTCCACCTTCGATCATCGCGGGTCCTCCCATGCCGATGTTGGAATTTTCGGTGGCGATGACGACATCGCAGATGCCCAACAGGACAGCATTACCTGCAAAACAGCGGCCGGAGTTGATTCCGATCAGCGGGACCAGGCCGCTGAGACGACCCAGCAGATGGAAGGCCAGGCAATCGAGGCCGGCAATAATATCGAAATCGGTATCGCCGGGTCGCCCACCACCCCCTTCAGTGAACACCACAACTGGGACTTGCCACTGCTCAGCCAGTTCCAGAATGCGGTCCTTTTTGCGGTGGTTTCGGGTCCCCTGCGTTCCTGCCAGAACGGTGAAATCATAGGCAAGAACACCGCAACGGGCCTGATTTTCGTCGAACAGGTCTCCGTTAACACTGCCAAAACCGGCCAACATACCGTCAGCCGGGGTGTTTTTTATCAGGTCCTCTTCTGAGCGCCGTTTGAGCTGGGCAGCTATGGCAAGGGAGCCGTATTCGATGAAGCTGTTGCTATCGCAAAGGTCTTCAAGGTTTTCGCGCACGGTTCGCTGGTTGCGCTTCCGTCTTTTTTCCACGGCCTCGGGCCTGTTCGAATCCAGGGTGAAGGACTTGCGATTCAGCAATTCTGACAAATCCGGGCGAATCTCATCCAGATCGATCTCCTCATCCGTATTGATGACCTCACCTGCGAGTGACTGTTTCTCAATCATTACCAGAGTCTGATCGACAGCCACGGTGTTTCCTGCAGCTACCAGGACCTGCTGTATTTTTCCATCACAGCTGGCCTTGATAACGTGTTCCATCTTCATGGCGTTCATCACCAGCAGCTGTTCCCCCTCCCTGATCTCGTCTCCGGGCTGAATATTGACGCTGACGATGGTGCCCTGCATAGGGGCCATTATTCGGAGCACTCCCTCTTCCTCGGGCAACAGGCTTCCGAAGCCGTTCATCGCTGCTGCAGGCAGGTCATTTTGTTTCCCATAGTCCAGCACAGCCAGGGGGTCGACGGAGTCAATCAGAGCACCGATTCCTGCGGTTGGTTCAGCTGCGGTTTCGAAATACAGCTTCTGGTGGAGAGTGCCATCTGTATCGACAAGCTCCTTGATACAGGTATTGATAAAGTCGGTGTTAATCCGGTTCTGCCGGAAATCAGGATGGCTGAGCAGGTTTTGCAGCAGTAGTAGATTGGTGTCAACACCCTCTATCCTGAATTCGCAAAGAGCCCGGTATGTTTTGTCAACCGCTTCCTCAAAAACAGGGGAAGGGCTGTGTCCAATCAGCTTGGCCAGCAGCGAATCATAGAACGGGCTGGGGCGATAGCCGGTGTACCCGAACGTATCGGTTCTGACGCCCCGACCCGACGGGACCTCAAACGATGTCAGGGTTCCACCTGAGGGCAGTATGGACCCGTCCGGTTGCATCTTCTCCATATTTACGCGCACCTGGATTGCGTATCCGCAGGGTGCTGGAACATTGTCCTGTTGGAGTCCCAGTTCCTGGAGTGTTTGTCCCTGTGCCAGTTGAATCTGGATTTTAACCAGGTCCAGGTTGGTCACCTCCTCGGTTACGGTGTGTTCAACCTGAAGCCGGGGGTTGGCTTCGATAAAGCCGTATGATGTCTCTCCCTCAGCTGTTTCTGCTGATACCATGAACTCAAATGTACCGGCGTTAAGATAGGACACAGAGGAGGCCATGCGGACGGCGTCGGAGGTCAGCTGCTCCCTCAATGCGTCTGAAAGGTTAGGGCTGGGTGAAAACTCGATCAGTTTCTGGTGCTGTCTCTGGATGCTGCACTCACGTTCTCCCAGGTGGCTGACAGCTCCGGTGCCGTCACCGATCACCTGGATTTCAATGTGTCGTGCATTTGTCATCAGCTGTTCAACATAGACAGCGTCGTTGCCAAAGGCCAGAGACGCTTCTGACTGACATCGGTCATAGGCTGCTTCCAGGTCCTCCAGATTGCTGACAATCCGCATGCCACGACCCCCGCCACCCGCAATGGCCTTGATGATCATGGAACGGCCCGGTGACAGGTGGTTGAAAAATACTTCCGCTTCTGCCATTGTCACGGGCTCCATTGTTCCAGGCAGCAGAGGAACGCTACAGTTTTTCGCCAGTTTTCGGGCACTGGCTTTGTCTCCAAGCACCTTCAGGATTGCCACCTGTGGGCCGATGAAGGTCAGTCCCCTATCGGCACATTGCTGTGCGAACTCAGCGTTTTCACTCAGAAAACCGTAGCCTGGGTGTACAGCGGTGCAGCTTGTTTCAGAAGCAACCGTCAGTATCTGATCCATATCGAGGTAGGTTTCAACACCACTTCCTTTCAGGGCGACCGCCTGATCTGCCCGACGGATATGGAGGGAGTGACTATCATCTTCGGTGTAAATGCCGACTGTGCTGATGTTGAGTTCTGCGGCTGACCGCATGATTCGGATGGCGATTTCGCCTCGATTTGCTACGAGTATTTTCATGTTCATGTCACGTGTTTGATAAATAAAGAAAGGGTGTTTTTTGTCTTGCCTGGCAGTCAATAGTGGCTGGATTTCCTTGTACCGGTTCCTGGTAGGCAGCAACTGCATCCTGACCCATTGACCAATGTCTTGTCAAGTTTGCAGATTCCGGGCAGTTTGCGAACATATTGACACAGAACCATGAGCTGGTTTGAATCAGCTGGACAAGAAAAGGAGAAACAGACAATATTTGTATAAAATAGAAGTGCGAGGCAGACCCAGAATTGTTTACCTTTCTACTCTCTGTTGTGACAGGACGGATTGGCTAACATTATTTAAAAATGACCTTTAATGGAAACAGATACTTTTTCCGGGAAAATATTCGCTGCAATCATGGCTCTTAGCGGGTTTCATGCTTACGCTGCCATCCTTGCTGTTCTGTTTGCCTGTGGTCTTGGGGTACCAATACCGGAGGACATTACCCTGTTTGCTGCGGGATTTCTTGCCTACAAGGGGCGGATTACTCTGGTTGGCGCATTAATTGTTGGACTGTTGGGAGTGCTGGTTGGGGATACCTTCATGTACCTGATCGGTCGAAATTTTGGAAGGCGGGTTTTCGGCTGGCCGATGTTCAGGAGGATGTTTACCCCTGACCGGATTCGGATGGCTGAGGAGAAGATCCATAACAATGCCCGGATTATCTGCTTCACCTCCCGTTTCGCCCCCGGCCTGAGGGCTCCGGTTTATATTACATCCGGTATTCTGCGTGTCCCCTTTACCACCTTCATCCTGATGGATGGGCTTGCTGCTCTGATCAGTGTACCAGTCTGGGTTTTGCTGGCATACTACCTGGGTGACAAAGTCGAAATGCTGCTTGGAATTGCCAAGAATGCCAAGATCGGATTTGCCATCCTGTTGCTCCTCCTGGTTGGTGTTTACATTGTACGAAAAATCAGAAAAAGAAGAATTGAAAGGGGAGCTGTCTGATTACTCGCTGCCGGATAGGTTGATGGGGTAGCTGGCGGTGAAGGTTGTTCCGTCCAGCTCGTTGGATTCAAATCTGACCGAACCATTCAGGTATTTTTCGCTCAGCATCTTCATGCTATAGGTTCCAATTCCCCTTCCTGATCCTTTTGTTGAAAAAGAGCGCTTGAAAATCTGCAGGCCAATATCTCTTGGTATGACTTTCGGATTGTTCACCTCGAATTCAATCCAGTCATTATTTTTCTGACAGGAGACATGTATGGTGGTATCGGAACCGCTGGCCTCCAGTGCATTTTTCAGCATATTGACCAGTACCCTGGAAAGCAATACCCGGTCCACCATAAACTCAACCGACTCTGAATCTGGAGCGATGACAATGGTCTTTTGAGAGGCAACCGGATTCATGGCATAAAAGTCAACGGCCTGCTGCAACAGTTCCAGGGAATTTGCCTGATCTTCTGTGATCTCCAACTCGTTATTTTCTGCATTGATGAGCAGCCTCTGTGCATTGATCTCATCAATAATGCTCTGGCTCAACTTGTGGATGATCTGTTTATACTCGTCAACTTCTGCCTGGGAAGCATCAAGCAGCAACTCTGAAAAACCACTCAAGCCGCTTGCGGTGTTCAGGATGTCATGGAAGAAGGTTCTTTCAAGGACCTTCTTCCGTTTTTCCTCGCTGATATCGGTCAGGGAGAATACTGTATAGAGCTCGTCCTGATTATAAAATGGCGATGCCTTTACCTTGAGATCCAGGGAGTCACCATTTTTCAATGAAATCCGTGCTTCTTCCACCGCGGCCCCCCCTTTCTGGCTGGAAAGGATAGCATTGGCGGCGCCACAAAACGCACAGGACTCGGAAGTGCCGCAACCCCCGCTCATTTCCCCTGAATGGGAGCAGTTGAGCATTTCACCCACTCTCAACCCCATGATCGCCTGAAAATTCGTATTATCAACAATGTTCCTGGCGCTCTCGTTAACATACACTGCCTGTCGCTGCTTGTTCAGAATCAGTACGGCTTCAGGAATCGCATCCAGAATATTCTTCAGAACCGGGTTGGCGGCAATGGCTTCTATCTGTTGCATCAAGAGTTTGGGATCTGTTCTTTCCGCAGGGGCAAAATGGGTCTTTTTTTCCATTTTCTTCAGATGGGATGGGTTGAATCTGGCAGTTTTTTATCTGTCGGCATCGACTTTTCAATAATATAATTCAATTTTAACATTCGGTTAGACTTTTTGCAACTCCAAGTCCGAAGGGAGTTAGTCTTGAGAGGTTAATGTCCCTGTTACGAAAGTTCCAGTTTGACTAATAAAGCGTTTGCCTTTAGGTTTGTGGATAAGATAGATCCAACACAGACAGTTTGATCAATTAAATAGAATCGGGAGGGTTCGCTATGGCTGGCGGTTACATGGGAAAATACTGTGTCATTGATTTGGCGAAAAAGAAAACAGAAGTTGTTGAACTGGGAGACGATTTTTATAGGAAATATCTGGCGGGATACGGGCTTGGTGCTGCCGTGATATCCGAAAGACAAAAACCGGGAATTGATGCGCTCTCCGCGGAAGCGCACCTGGGATTTTGCTCTGGATTACTGACGGGAACAGGGACCTCTTTCTCCGGCCGATTCATGATGGTTGGTAAATCGCCATTGACAGGCGGTTGGGGTGATTCAAAT
Organism: bacterium; assembly: GCA_029940215.1. Taxonomy (GTDB): domain Bacteria; phylum SAR324; class SAR324; order XYD2-FULL-50-16; family XYD2-FULL-50-16; genus JAHJRI01. The sequence continues at coordinate 15,215 of JAOZRE010000006.1, forward strand.
TCCGGGGGTTTTCTGTCACGGGAAATTAAACGAACGGGATATGACGCTGTTTTCTTTACCGGTATTGCCGATAAACCTATATGGGTTCATATTACTGACGAAACGATTGAATTTAATGATGCCACAGACCTCTGGGGAAAGGACAATGTCGAGACCAACGAGTATGTTAAACAGACATTGAGCGACAAACGGGTCCAGGTGGCCTCAATTGGATGTGCCGGTGAAAAGCTATCCCGGATTTCAGGTGTAACCACAGACGATGGGCGAATTGCCGGCAGGTCCGGACTGGGTGCGGTTATGGGCTCCAAGAATTTGAAAGCGGTCTCATTTCGGGGCAAAATGAAGGTCCCCATTGCCGATGAGGAAGGCACAAAGGCCGTGATCAAGAAGTTCCTGACGGATTATCGAAAATCCAAGGGAGCGGATCGCCTGACAGTCAAGATCATGGGGTTTCTCAGTAAGGTGATCGCCCGCACGGGTATCAGCGCACCTCAGACGGCCTCTGTGGTCAAAGAGCTGTTCGGTAAATACGGGACCCCGGGGTTGACGGTTTATTCCGGGATGATTGGGGATACACCCATCAAGAACTGGACAGGTGTCGGCTACACTGAATTCACCTATGACAGTTTGCAGAAAATTGGTGGGGACAAGGCAATCGCTGACCAGAAAAAACGGTATGCCTGCCAGAACTGCCCGCTCGGTTGCGGTGGCATTGTCGATATTAAAAAAGGCAAGTACGCAGGTACAGATGGGCACAAGCCCGAGTATGAAACCTGGGGCGCCTTTGGTGGCATGATGCTGAACGATGACTATGATGCCATCCTGGAGATGAATGAAATCTGTAATCGTGCAGGGATTGATTCGATCTCAGCTGGTGGTACGGTGACCTTTGCTGTGGAGTGTTTTGAAAAGGGATTGATCAATGAAGAAACCACCGGCGGCTTGAAACTGGGCTGGGGACGAGCTGCAGAAGCGATAAAATTGACGGAAATGCTGGTCAATCGTGATGGATTCGGTGATGTGCTGGCGGATGGTGTGAAGATCGCCGCGGAGAAGATTGGAAATGGTGCCGAAGCGTTTGCTGTTCATGCCGGGGGCCAGGAGTTGCCCATGCACGATTCCAGGCTGGATCCCGGATTTGCCATTGCCTACCAGTGTGAGCCAACCCCCGGACGTCACACCATTTCATGTTATGCTTATGCAAACTTGTTTGCGGTTAAGAAACAGTTTCCCGAAGCCAAGAAACTGGTTAAAGCCGGTGGTGACAAGACGGAGAAGTCAGTCCGGGAATACACCATCGGCACCCTGTTCATGCAACTCATCAATGGTTGTGGCTTGTGTGAGTTTGGCCCAATGACCGGATATCTGCCCATTCCGGACTATATTAACGCGATAACCGGTTGGAACCTGTCCACTGAGGAGTACTTCAAAACCGCAGAACGGATTTTGAGCCTGCGCAAGGCCTTTAATGTCAGGGAAGGCTTGACGCCGAAGGATTCTGCACTTCACGAGCGGGCGATTGGAAAGAACCCATTGACCAGCGGTCCTCTGAAAGGGGTGACGGTGGATATCGATGATCTGCAGAAGCGCTTTTTCAATCTGCTGGATTGGGAAGCTGCCACAGGTGGACCCAGTGTTGCCAAGCAGAAGGAGTTGGGGATCGATCACCTTTTTTAACTGCCGGTTTTCTTCTCTCCTGTTTTCAGGATGTTCTGGCACCCCATTGCTTTTGCGAGTAGTGTGATGGGGTGAACCACCTGGTAAGCGGTATTAAATTCAATCTGCCACTTGCAGGTTTCGCAATCGGTAACGACCAGATCCGGTTTCAGATCGTTGATCTGGTCAAACAGGTTTTGTCCGATAGCCTGTGATATCGCGTAGTTCTCCTCCTTAAACCCATAAGTCCCTGAAATTCCGCAACATTCCGAATGAAGAAACCTCAGATTGAGGCCGGGTATTTTCTTCAGCAGTTCCACTGTGTAAACCACGCCGCCCATACGTTCCAGGTGGCAGGGGGCATGATACGCAACAGTCAGATTCAGTGGTTTCAATGATGGCGTCTCTTCCTGCTCAAATGCTTCGTACAGAAACTTGGTGATCAACTCGATCTGTCCCTGGATGCTGGTTGTATCCATCTCCAGCAAGTTTTCGTATTCATGATCCAGTGCGAGGCAGCAGCTTGAGGAGGTCAGCACAATTTTCATGTCCGAGTCGCCAACGGCCTTTTTGAGAACGTCGATATTGTGGCGAGCATGTTTCTTTGCTTCTTCGAGCCGGTTGTTGCTGATCAGAGGAATTCCGCAGCATTTCTCCGCCGTTGTCACTACCCCGATATTGAGCCGGTTCAGCACCTGCACCACCGACTTTCCCAAGTCTGGGTCGTTGTAATTAACATAGCAGCCATGAAAATAAACCACCTTCTCCGGATAGGTCTCCTGGGTCTGTATTAGTCCGACAGCCCATTTACTGAACGAACTGCTGGCATATTGCGGAAAGGCCCGTTCGTGGGACAATCCCAGGATCAGTTGCATTAATCGTCGCAATGGGGAAAGTTTCATTGTCCAGTTGACGATGACAGCCGTCCGGGTGGCCACCTGGCCGATCAGGTCAGTACTGGAAAGAATCAGATCCCGCAAACTCAGCTTTCTCTTCGGGTTGTTCGCGCTGGCCAGCCTGATAATATCAGCAATGTTTACATCAGAGGGGCAGACAATCTCACATCGCTTGCAGTTACTGCAGTATTTGAGAGAGTCGTCCAACAGATCAGGGTTTTTGATTCTCAGTCGTTCCGTATCGGGTCCGGAGAACTTGGGACCGGGATAGAGGTGGGTAACTCGGGCGACAGGGCAATAGACTGTGCAGACGGTGCACTTGATACAGTGGTCAAAGCTGATGTTGTCAAGATTGATCATGGCGTGGCAGCTCCGGTAGAGGCGGTTCTGCTGATAATCTTCTCAGCAGCATAATATCCGGTACTGATGGCCACACCACCGCCGGATCCCTCTCGAATAGGATTGTATCCAGCCAGGATGGCTCCTGCACAATAAAGGTTGTCTATGGGGTGACCGGAATGATCGAAGGGGTTTAACCGCTCATTGGTTTTGACGCCGAACTCCAGAAACTGATGACTTTCCGGTTGAAAAAAGAGGCCTCCAGCCCACTGTTTTCGGTCTTTTTCATAGGCCAGGTCCAGATTGAAAACCGGTTCCCTGATACCCGCTGAGTTGCTGATGAGCCCGCCACTGAAGAAACTGCCGGTAGCCAGGACAACCGAGCCGGCCTTCAGAAGCGTTTTTCCATGGTTTTCCGTATAGACCCCGATCATGCGCTCGGACTGCATTTCGCCACGTACCACCTTGTCACCGGCAATGAAGACCCCTCCCAGGTTCGAAAACCGTGTTTTCAGGGCATGGTCCAACCTCATCCCTAAAATGGAAGGAGGCAGGGTTGGAATTTCATAAACCGGGCGTCCGACTAATCCCTGGAGCTTTTCATAAACATGGTTATGATGGATAAATCCGAGGCAGGCAGGCAGTCCGATGATTCCTGCGTCCCCTGCCAGCTCATTGATGCTGTCGGCAATCTTCTGTAGATCCTCATCGGTCTCGAGCATACGACTGATATCAATGGAGCGGAATTCATGGGGGTTTTTCAATGAACGGATCAAGGGAGACAGATCCACGGTTCCGGTGGTCACTTGACGGTTCTGGAACAGGGTCTGTCCGGGCAGGTTTGCGCTGATCAATGGGACATGAAAATCGCGAAATCCCTCGAAGCTGATCAGAGCTATCTTCTGGTTTTCAAAAAAGGCCTTCTCCAGATCGGGACTGTACACACTTTTCTGTGAGAGATAGGTCGGAGTCAGAGTGCCGTAGGTCGTCAGGTGAAAATGATTTCGACGTCCGTTGTCACAGAGTTGCAGGGACTGCTGTTGCAGTTGATCGGCAAAATAGTGAAGAGAGTCGGCAATCGCCTTCTCGCCACACCTGGAATAGGGGTGATCCGGGTTGAGATTAATAAACTCCGGTATCCGCTCAAAAGGATCCGTCACGACGGAATCGCCGGGAAACCGTCCCAGCAGATCAATGGATCCCGAGGCGAAATGGAGAGCACTCATGCCTGATGAAATTACCGCGCAGCTCAGCCCCTCCTCTGCACACCTTATCGCACACGTCAATCCCGCAATGCCGCCGCCAATGATGATACTGTCAAACCTCATCGGGCGTCTCCGACTTTTTTTTAGTTGAAATAAGACCCTGGTGTATCCAGTAGGAAAATTCGGTTTCTCGCAGGGCATCCCCCCACAGGATAGGCTTGATGCCTTTCCAGCGTTCCTCAATGAAATCCACCAGCATCTGGTTGGCTTTTTCGCCGGATATTTTTTTCAGATCAATAAAAAAGCTAGTGGCGCGGCAGGCACAGAGGGTTCCCTGGCAGGGCCCCATTCCCAGACGGGTTCGCCGTCTCAGGTCGACAATGTCTTCCACATTCAGGTGTTGCAGGGCATATTCCACCTCACCGGCTGTAACCATTTCACATTCGCAGATCAGCCCGTCATTTTTGCGGTCGCTCTTCAGAATCTGGTGAACCCTTTCGCCGTGGCGGTATTGGGTAGAGCCAATAACTGAGGCGGATATGCCCTTGAACTGGTTTCGTCTGGCAGGAACCCTTCCCTTCGTCTCCGATCCGGGCAGAGGCAAACTGTTGGTTGTGCAGGGATCTGTCCGGTCCAGCTTGTGACAGATGAGATCCGTGGTTTTTTCAGCCATCAGCCGGTAGGTCATGAGTTTACCCCCGGCGACGCTGATTAACCCTTTCAATCCGTCACGATCTTCGTGGTCGACCAGGACGATACCGCGACTGATGGCCCGTCCATCAACAGTGCCTTTTTCCAGTGAGATAAGCGGTCGGACCCCGCAGTAAGCTCTCAGCAGGCGAGTCTTGGAGACGTTGGGAACCAGACGCTCGGCTCCCTCAAGCAGGACTGCGATCTCCTCTTCTTCGACTTCAGCAGTGTCAATATCTTCATAGGCAATTTTGCGGGACGTGGTTCCGATCAGCGAGACGGTGTCGCCGGGAACGAAAATATCAGCATCTGCCGGCATACGGCAGGCGTTAACAACCACCCGGTTGACACGGTAATCAAAAATGATCAGCGAGCCTTTGGAAGGGAACATCTTCATCTCGATGCCGGTAGCCCGACAGACCTTTTCCCCCCAGACGCCGGAAGCGTTTGCAACAACGCGTGCCCTTATTTCGAAGATCTCCCCTGTTAAACGGTTCTGGCACTGGACTCCAGTGACGCCTTCAGGGCCTGTCATGATTCGGCAGACTCGGGTATGTGTATAGACCTGTCCTCCCCTTTCCCTGGCATCCAATACATTGGCGGATACCAGTCGGAACGGGTCTATGGTGGCATCAGGAACCGTAAAGGCCCGGACGATTTGAGGGTTGAGATTGGGTTCGATCTGCAAGGCTTCCTGTCGGGTGATTTCCCGGCAAGCAATTCCGGCACTGCGGCAGGACACGATCAGTTTATCACTGTAAGCGGGATCATCGTCATCCAGTGCCACAAACAGACCACCGGTATCCTCAATACAGTGCCTGGCAATTTTCTTCAGGATACGATTTTCACCGATACACTCGACAGCGGAAGCTGAGTCCTTAACCGCATATCGGGCTCCCGAGTGGAGTAACCCATGGTTTCTGCCGGTTGTTCCCGATGCCAGGTCATTCTTTTCCACCAGTACGGCTGGTATTCCACGGATCAGACAGTCCCGGAAGGTTCCCGCCCCGGTAACACCGCCCCCGATGATGACCACATCTGTTTCGATACTTTTCATGATATCTCAAAAATGATCAAATATTATAGATTTGAATGAACCCATTGTGCATGAAGGGAGGTGTAAAGAAAAGAACTTCCTGTTAGATTCATGGCGCTCATTGACCGGTCTTTTAGCTTCATGCTACTGTATACGATAAATTTATGAAAAAACACGTTTAAACAGTATGTTAGCTCGATATTTGCAGCGAGATTAACCAAAAATGAATTCCATCGATAATCCGGGAGGGACAACCCCTCAATTTTATGAAGGTGATAGTCGTCAGGCTGTCAGAGCTCAGGCAGAGCAGATTGCGGATTTGAAGTCCCGTCTGGAAGCCAAGACAAAAGATCTTGAGGCGGCCGGAAACGCTATAAAGGCGTACGAGGAAAAGCTGGCGGCAGCCGACATTGTGATAAGAGAGGGTGAGGAGAGGTACGACTATCTCCTTGAAAATGTGATCATCGGGGTTTTCATCGTCCAGGACGGGTATATCAGATTCTGTAATACGGCGTTTGCTAGAATGACAACGTATTCAAAGGAGACACTCTACGCCAGAACCTTTGATCATTTTCTCCACCCTGATGATCAGCAAATGGTGATGAATCGCCATATTAACCGGCTTCAGGGGAAGGATGAAGAGGATGAGTATCATGTTCGCATTCTCTCGCAAGAGGGGAGCATCGTCTGGGGATTCATCAAGGCCATGATAACCATTACCTGGGAAGGCCGCCCGGCAACACTTGGCTTTATTGATGATCTGACAGAGACAGTGACAGCAGAGTCCGCGCTGCGGAAAAGCGAGGAACGTTCCCGCCTCTTCATTGAGAAGATGCTGAACGGGTTTACCTATGGTCGCGTGATACTGGATGATAATGAGAAACCGGTCGATTTTGAATTTCTGGAGGTCAATGAGGCTTTTCTGAAATCAATCCATTTGAAAAGGGAAGATATCATCGGTGTACCGGTAACTATCTGTATTCCTGAGGTACGAACGATACAGCCAGATCTCATTAAGATTGTGGGAAAGGTAGCCATGGAGGGAGTAAACTACTATGGCGAAGTCTATTTCGAGACATTCGGGAAGTGGTTTGAGATCAGTTCATACAGTATCCGAAAGGGGAACTTCAATGCCATCTTCAAGGATGTGACAGCCAACAAACAAGTGGAAGCTGCATCTGAGGAGTCAAAGGCCTTCCTGGAATATTCACTGAACAGTGCACCGGACGGTGTGCTGCTGATGGACATCGATTTCCAGTTTATTTTTGTCAACCCTGTGGTCACCGATATGCTGGGAATTCACAAGGATAGAATGATCGGGAAGACAATCCTGGAACTGGCACCAGAATATCTATCGGAGAGCACTGCCCGCTGGATCCATACAGGTGCGGTTGAACAAGCGCGCTCAGGGCATCAGGTGTCGGCATCAGAAACCGAACTAAAGCACAGGGACGGTCGCATCATACCGGTCTCCTTCTCGACATCAGCCATCCGGGACCGCAAAGACAGGGTAATTGGTATTGTGATCTTTATTAAAGACGTAACTGAGCGCAAGCAGACACAGGAATTGATGATCCAGACGGAAAAAATGATGTCCGTGGGTGGTCTGGCTGCTGGAATGGCACACGAAATAAACAATCCCCTGGGCGGAATTCTGCAGGGGACCCAGAATATTATTCGTCGCATGTCACCAAGTCTGGAAGCGAACCTGAAGGATGCCAGGGAGTGTGGGCTGGATTTGGATCAGTTGGCCGTCTACATTAAAAAACGGAAAATCGACGAGATGCTGGCGGGTATCATGTCATCCGGGGAACGGGCAGCCCGCATTATCACTAATATGCTTCAATTCAGCAGACAGAGTGAGTCAAACCTCTGCCCGAACGACATCAACCGGCTGATTGATGGGGTCGTTGAACTGAGTGCCAATGAGTACGACCCAGTTAAGAAAATTGATTTTCGCAAGATTGAGCTGGTCAAGGAGTACGGTTTAATGCTGCCGCTGGTGCCTTGTACCAAGACAGAGATTGAGCAGGTGGTGTTGAATCTGCTGAACAATGCGGCACATGCAATGATGGAGACGGCCGACCTGAGAGCTCCGAAAATTGTGATCCGGACCAGTGTCATAGAAGAGAACATCTCTATTGAGGTGCTGGATAACGGCCCTGGTATTAAACCCGACATCCGCAACAGGATCTTTGAACCTTTTTTTACCACCAAACCGGTTGGGACTGGAACCGGACTGGGTCTGTCTGTTTCCTTTATGATAATTACCAATAATCATAAAGGCACCATCCAGGTCTTCTCAAACCCTGGAAGCGGGACCTGCTTTACTATCCACCTGCCGCTGAAACAATAATCCACCAGTTGTATTACTCCTGCGGTTTCTTTACTTTTTGCATCATTTCCAGGTGTTTCCGAAAGCGCTCACAGGGATCTTCATAGCTGTGCCGTTGCGTGAACCACAGGTACTCATGCGATGGCGGAAACTGTTCTCCATCGATGGTTTCCTGCTGAAAATAAGCTCCCAGAGGGGCCGGCTTGCGGTAAATCTCTGTCAACCCGAGATTTAGCTGTCGGATACCGGGCTTCAGGTGTTTTACCCTCTCAACCACTCCCATATCATGTTCGGTATGCCCTCCACCAAGGATGAGGACGATGGGCTGTTCAGAACTCTCTGCAGACATGGCGACGATTGACCGGGCCATGGTGTCGTTTCGAGCCAACCAGGTCTCGTACATTCGCTCCTGGCGCTGTTGATGGGCGTAACCGCAATGGGCAGCTTTAAACTTCCCGAACATCAACTTTTTGTAGCGGTCATCTTTGAAGCCGGTTGACTGCACTATCGACTTCTCCACGGGGCTTAACCCTTTGATACCGTTTCGGGAGATGTTGCGAACAATACCTTTTGGCAGGTCTGCGCCGAAGGTTGTCAACTGGTGACTGCGTGCGAGCTTCAGAAACCCGAAGTAAAATTGCCAGTCCCTGTCCGGTCGCTCCTGCCATCCAAGGTTTTTTCTCAGCTGTAGTTCCTGCGTCTCTTCCGTCAGTTTGTGCATACCGTGCTGCTTATTGCGGACGTAGGTCATCAGGTAACCGGTTTGCTCGATGGAGAAGAACTCGAAACCCAGTTGCGGTTTTTTGCCGGCCTTGATGAGGTCTTTGATAATGTCCATCTGAATCTGGTGGTGTTCGGCGTTTTCATGATTTTCGCCCAGATAGATCACCTCGGAATCAACGACGCGGTCCAGCAGTTCCTGATAGCTGATTTCATACTGATTGAAGCTGGCAACAATTTTCCCTGTCAGGGGATCGTTACGCTTGGATGTCATGTTTGTGCAGCCAGAGAGGGTTGTGATCAAAACGGCGGCCAACACCGTTTTAATCTGTATCAAAAGGTTTCTGTTCATATGGAGTATACCTGATTCACCTGTTTTGATCGTTGTCGATTGTTTCTTATAGTATACAACAGCCTCCCATCTGTGACAAACCGACAAAGCACTTACCCGACCAGTTCCTCAAGTCTGAGGCCGTTTTTGAGGTGTGGGGGAAAGCGTACAACGGATTCAGACCGGTTTCCGATTCCCAGGTCCTGGGCTGTGCATAATCTGCCATGGCTCTCAACGCCGCTGATTTCCTGGATCTGCACGTAGTTATTGTTCAGAGTGGCCCCCAGCAAAGCGAATGCTGTTTTCATCCCGACATGCAGGTCGTCGATCTTGGTTACCGTCTTGTAGGAATGATCACCACAATCCACGGTGATATCCTTTAAGCCGCTGCTCTGCAGGATCGTATCAATCGAAATGATCTCTCCCACAACCACTCGATTCAGATGTTTTTCCGACCCGGACAGGTCGGAGGGTTCAAGGGGGGTACAGTCTGTTTTGATGGATTGTTTCTGACTGCTGGCTTTTTTATCCTGGCTCATATCTGCTCCTGTTGGTTGGAATTTGAAATTCAATGTCATTAACTTAAGATTGATTCCAATTAGGCTACTCCCCCTTTTAAGGGGGCCGGGGGGATTTTTTTCAGGTAACCCAAGAAACATCCCCCTAACCCCCTTCAGAAGGGGGAATTTTTAAATCAAACTCGGCTTAAAATGACATTGGTGTTAAATTAACTACCTATCTGACAAGCAAAAAAAAAGGTCGTGACTGAAGCAGCCACGACCTTGTTAAAAACCCTAAAAAGTCATTTGTTTACGCTACATCAGCCCGTTTTAGTCGGTTACCGTAGATAAAATAAAAGAAATAATAAAAACCGTAGAAGTACCACTCGGAGATGTTTGGCAATGACTTGATCATATTCGTATCTGATGTTTGGTCGTTATCAATGAATTTCAGGCAAAAAAAAAGGCCGTAGCGGGTAGCCACGGCCTTTATGGGGTCATTTTCGTCTGGGCTACACTTTCTCAGTTTCCGTAGGGTAAAAATAAAACGCAAAACCCCATGCGTAATAATAACCGTCGCGGATTGAGATGTTTTGAGAGAGTGTTGACATTGTCTGGTCTTATATGTTTGTTGTTGTTCTTTTACTATCTACGAAGGAGGGCCTCTTCTGCAACCCTTTTTCAAAATAAAAGCTGTTTAACCTGTAACTATTTGTATATATGAATAAACAAGATAAACGTCAAATTGAAAAAGACGCAGAAAAGGCTTGTGAAGGTGGGGAAAATTCGGTAGGTTGGCTCGACAGTTAACTTTAAAACACAGCTTGCTTCACCTGAAAAACAGAATAATGGAGAACATCATGGCATCCGAAAAACAACAATTGATTAACCCGCCAGGGACCGAAACCGTATACGAGAGAATGCAGTTTTCACAGGCCGTGAGGGTTGGTGATACTCTCTGGGTTTCCGGGCAGACTGGCGTTGATGAAAACTGGAAGGCAGCCGATGGAATAGAAAATCAGGCGCAACTGGCTTTCCAGGGACTGGAACGGATTATCAAAGAGGCGGGGGGGACGCTGGCTGATATTGTGGAGCTCGTCACCTATCATACATCCATGAAAGATATTCGTGGTTTCAGTAAGGTCAAGGCGAAGTTCATCAGTGCAGATTTTCCGGCCTGGACGGCGGTTGGGGTTACAGAGCTGGTAATGCCGGATCTGCTGGTAGAGGTCAGGGCGACAGCCGTTATTGGCAGCGGAAAGGGCTAGTAAGCTGTCTGTGGATAGGTTGAGAGGGTAGGCTTGTACTGGCCATCGGTAAAATTAGAGATACTGGATTTTTCGATTGGCCAGTTCGATGACAGCGAAGGCGTCATTTGGACTTTTTCCATCGACGGGTTCTGCCTTCTTGATGCTCTCGACGTCTGGAATTCCAATTTCCACCAGGCTTTTCTCCAGAACCTGCATGAACTGCATCAGGAAATTATAAGTCTGAGTCGGTGTGACCTGACCTTTTGGAAAGTCAATTCTCTCTTCAGGTAGATCCATGCGCTGCAGGAATATCTTGGCGCTGGAAATGGATTTTTTCAGGACATCGAAGGGCTTCTTATCCTCAAATGACAGGATTTCGAGGGCTTTTGCCTTTTCAAATCCGGATGGGTTCATCTTCAGAATCAGGGCATCGACCATGTAGTTGATGATCTGGTTCTGGCGGTAGATATCGTTTGGCGTGACGATCCGCTCTTCCCCAAAACGCTTGGAGATAATGCGGAAGGTTTCATCGATGTGCTCAATTTCATTAGTAGTTTCAAGGCCCTTGTTGACCTGCTCCTTGGTGTCCTGACTTTGTGACTCAATGGCCTTCATGCGGTCCACGATCTGTTGGCTTTTCTGGTCCGCCTCGTTCATGTTGTTCTTGACAGCGTCCACGTTAGCCGTCTCCTTCTGCATCTTCTCGCTGATGGAGATCGTGATCTCGTTCATCTGGTTGATGACCTTCTGCACCGTCTTCATACTTTGTACAGACAGGGGGATTTTGTTCATCATCAATTCGATCATCTGGATAATCTCACCTGCCATGGTGGTGGTTTCCCGGGAGATATCCCTCACTTCATCTGCAATAACCTTAAAACCCACTCCGGCGCTGCCGGCACCGATAGCTTCGATGGTCGCATTCAGGGCGAGCATTCGAGTCTGCTCCATGATCTGTTCGATCATATGAACCATTTTACGGATCTCGGTACTGGTATCGCTGAGTTCCGTGATAATCTGGCTGGCGTTTCCGGTCTCGGTCAGCGCATTCTGTGCGATACTGGAACTTTCATCAACCCGGTCAGCGATGGTGCGAATCGTACCGGAGGTCTGCTGGATGGCAGATGCAATCTGGTTGATTTGCTCACTGGTCTGATCCGCAAAATCGGATACATCCTGGGCCTGGCTCACTGTCTGCTCAGCTAGTATTTTCATCTGCTGATAGATATTCTGCAGCTCTCCGGATGTAGCGGTCAGGTGAACAGAGGCGTTGTGAATCTGTTCTTCCACCACCTGGTTCCACCGTTCCTGGTTTCGCTCGTAAGTTACTTCCTTCCAGACGACCATGGGGCCGATATAGTCACCCTGCCGGTTCATGACCGGTAGTGTTAAAGTGTCAATGATCTCGCTGCCGACGGTGAGGTCTGTTTGATAAGGCAGGCTTTCATGATTCGCGAATGCTTTTTCAACCCTTTCCGGTTCCTGGCAAAGGGCGTAGTAAGAAGTCCCCAGCATTTTGTCAGGATCGATGGGCAGAAACTGGGACATCTTGGTCAGGATTCGTTTGGCGGTTTCGTTTACATATTGAAAATCGCCCTTTGTATCGGCGATGAGAATTCCCTGGGGAATCTGATCGAGAAGTGAATAGGACTTTTCAGGTGATGTTTCCGGTTCAACGGCAGCTGTGGATTCGGTAGCTGTTGATTCCGGTAACAGCTGCTCTGTTTTCGGTTCCAGGTCAATGCTCTCTTCTGCACCCTGGTCCAGTTCGGCTGGTGGCACCAGACTCGAACGGCCGGCCCGTCTCAGGTAGTAGTAACCGTTCAGTACCAGGAAACAGATAACAAGCAGGCTCGTCAGGTAAAGGTTCGACTTCTGTTCCGGCAGGACGCTCAGGTAGCGTCCAAACTGAATCAACCCATAAATGAGCAGGGTAAAAATAGTGGAGAGGGCTATCTGGGATCTGAAAATTGTTCTAAATGATGATTTCATAAAACTGTCGGTTCGCCTTCGGACTAGGGGTTGGTTCTAGAAAAGAGCAGGCCATTTAACTGGAGTCTATTGCGATTCTTTCGTTTCGTCAATGATGTCTTTAATAACAAGCCCTGCGAGCATGATGCCGAAAAGTGCCGGGATGGTACTGATGGTTCCCTGTGGTAGACGGTCATAGTCTGTTTCGACATCCTCCAGGTCAGGGAACTGCCTGGCCTCTGTCGACCAGACCGCCTGGATGCCCTCCCGGATGTCATCCCGCCGTAGATATTTCCTCAGCACCTTTGCCAGTCTGCAACCCTGTGATTTGAAAAGGTCTCCGCTGGTCACTTGTGTCGGGTCCGTGCGGTTGCCGGCACCCATGCTTGAATAGATCCGGTACCCTTTTCGGTAGGCATGGACAAGAAAGGCGCGTTTGCAATTCAGAACGTCTATGGCATCGACAACAGCGTCATAGTGGTCCTGCAGAACAGAGTCCATGCCGTTGACCCGCATAAAATCGTTCCGCGTAATGACCTCGCATCTGGGGTTGATATCCAGGATCCGCTCCTTCATGACCTCTGTTTTTGGCCGGTCGATGGTGGAGTGGAGGGCGACGAGCTGCCGGTTGATATTTGACAGGCTGATGGTGTCAGCATCATGAATGGTAAATTTGCCGATCCCTCCCCGTGCCAGTGCTTCAGCCGTATAGGAACCGACACCACCGATCCCTGCAATATAGATGTGTTTTTTCCTCAGGCTGTCGATGACTTCACGACCGATCAACATCTCGGAGCGTTCAAGGAAATCGGCCACGGTTCAACTCTCCAATTGAGGGAAAAGCGCTACTGAATTCTCGTAAAGCACCTTGGCAATCTGTTCAGGGGATTCGCTGCGATGGCTGCAGAAAGCCTGATAGATTTCAGGAAGCGACTTGGGGGTGTTGAACTCGCCTGACCAGCCTTCAGGTGGAATGTCGGGAGCATCCGTTTCCAGAACAAAGGCTGAAAGAGGGAGGGCGGCTGCAATCTTCTGCAGGCGATGGGCATTGTGAAAAGTGATGACCCCGCCTATCCCGATCTTAAAACCCAGCGCCAGGTATTGTTCAGCCTGCATCAGGCTACCCGAGTAGCAGTGAACAATGCCACCCCCTGTGAACTTCAGCCTGCGAATCGTTTGCCGTACCTCATCATGGGCCTTACGAACATGAAGCAGCAAGGGGAGGTCAAATAAATCTGCCACTACAATCTGCTGTTCAAAAATCCGCTGCTGCTTCTGCCGATCCGGTGAGTTAACAAAAAAGTCCAGACCCACCTCTCCCACTGCAACCACAAGTTGTCTATGAGTTGAGATCAAGGAACGTAATTCTTCCAGGTGAGATTCCAGGTGTTCGGATATAAAACAGGGGTGTAGTCCCGGGGCAACTGCGGCTCCGTTGATCGCTTGACCCACGTCCAGCAATTTTTTCCAACCGGCCTGAGTAACACCAGGAAGAACGAGGTGTGTCAGGCCATCTTTCAGGCAGTCTTGAACCAAAGACTCCCGGCAGGAATCGAAAACGTCAAAATCGAGGTGGCAGTGGGTATCGATGAACGGCAATTTCGACTCTCTGGGTCTAATTGACAATAATCCGGTGAACAGGCTCAGCCACGACCTCTCCCACGACGTCTGCTTCAGACATACCGTTCTTGCGAAGGTCAGCCAGCAGATCTGTCGCGTCTTCAAGCTCGACGGCGATCATCAATCCTCCGGAGGTCTGTGGATCGAACAGGATATCCTGGAAGCTGTTCCCGATGGAAGAAACAAAATCCACCAGGTGCTCACGGAATTCCCGGTTTCGTTTAGCACCGCCAGGCACATAGCCCTTTTCTGCGTATTCGAAGGTCTCCGGGATGACAGGTACCGCCTCCGCGTTGATCTGGATGCCGCATCCCGATTTTTCGACCATCTCCGCAAGGTGACCGAGTAGCCCGAATCCGG
>JAOZRE010000006.1:30133-37648 GCA_029940215.1 bacterium
GTGATATCCGTGCAGGCATTCACCCGGTAGTGTTCCATAATGCGTGCAGCATCACGGTTGAGAGCAGCCATCTGACGTGTCACGCGATCCACAACATCGTCGGGTACATGGTCTCGCTTGATGGCGGTGTTGATGATCCCGGTGCCGAGGGGCTTGGTCAGGATCAACTGATCTCCCGGCTTCAGATTTTTCTTGGTCAGGATCCGGTCCGGATGGATGAAACCCGTCACTGAAAGGCCATATTTCAGCTCATCATCTTCAACGCTATGGCCTCCAATCAGCGCGACGTCAGCCTCCTTCATCTTGTCGAGTCCGCCCTGTAAAACCTTTCGCAGGACATTGATTCCCAGCTGTTTGATGGGGAATGCCACCAGATTCATGGCGGTTTTCGGAACACCCCCCATGGCATAGACATCGCTCAGAGCGTTGGCCGCAGCAATCTGGCCAAACCAGTAAGGGTCATCAACGATGGGGGTGAAAAAATCCACCGTTTGTATGAGGGCTATTTTGTCTGATACCCGGTAAACCCCTGCATCGTCTGCGCGGTCCAATCCAATAATCACATCTTCATTTGTGGGAAAATCCAGCCCACAAAGTGCTTTGTCCAGGTCCCCTGGAGATAGTTTGGACGCTCAGCCAGCACCTTTGACGGTGGCTGTCAGCCGGGTTTCCAGTGTCAGGTCTTTCATGGTCTTCCTGTCAGGAGTATGAAAATATGAGATTTAGAACACTCTTGGTCGTAAAAATTAATTATAGTCGTATTCACTATCTAAAGCAAAGCAGGAAAACAGGAACTTATTCTGAGATGTCTCCAATCCGGCAATTG
Organism: bacterium; assembly: GCA_029940215.1. GTDB lineage: Bacteria > SAR324 > SAR324 > XYD2-FULL-50-16 > XYD2-FULL-50-16 > JAHJRI01. The sequence goes on from JAOZRE010000006.1 coordinate 30,960, forward strand.
AGGGATTTCTGGATATCTGCGGGAGACAGTCTCACCAGGGATCCGCGCTGGCCGGCATTGATCAGAACCGATTCGAATGAGGTCAATGATGAGTCCAGGACGGCCTCCATCTTCTGTTGGGTTCCGAACGGGCTGATACCGCCAACCTTATAGCCGGTGATACGTTCTGCCGTGGCAGTGTCCACCATTGCCGATCGCTTGGCACCACAGACCTTTGCCATTTGTTTTAAATTAAGCTGCCTGTCACCTGGGAGCAGAGCCAAACAGTAAGTTTTATGTCCCAGGTCAATCACAAGGGTTTTAATGGTCTGGGAGAGCGGAAATCCAGTACTTTTCGCCGCGAACAACGCACCCTTTTCCAGATGCTCGTAGCGGATCAGCTCGAAGTCGATCTTCTGCTTCTCGAGAAATTTTACACCGCGCGTCGACAAAATGAAGTCCTTGTTTAAATGTCCGCACCCATTCCCCTCTTAAATAACACAGGCCTCGATTTCGTCATACCGATACGGCATCCAGGTAAAATATTTACTGGACCCCGGTTTTCACCGGGGTGACAGCCTATGTCACTTCGAAGGTGGCAATGGGGATGTTGTTTTTTCAATTACCTACTTTGATGCGCATCAAACAACTCAGCCAGATTTTCCCGGTAAGGTGCCCTGACAATACCCTTTTCCGTGATCAGACCACTGACAAACCGGTTGGGTGTCACGTCAAAGGCCGGGTTGCAGACCTTGATCCCTTCGGGTGCTGTCTGTCTGGAGCCGAATGAAGTTACTTCGTCCCATTCACGCTCCTCAATCTCAATCTCATCACCCGTGGTTGAAGCAAAGTCAATGGTGGAGGAGGGGCAGGCGACGTAAAAGGGGATGTTGAAATGGTGCGCCAGGATGGCCACTGACATGGTGCCGATTTTATTGGCGACGTCGCCGTTGGCTGCTACGCGGTCGGTTCCCGTGATAACCAGATCGATCAATCCCTTGGACATCAGGTGCCCTGCCATGTTGTCGGTAATCAGGGTTACATCGACCCCGGCCATTTGCAGCTCCCAACTGGTCAGGCGTGCGCCCTGAAGCAAGGGCCTTGTCTCGTCAGCATACACCCTGAATGGAACCCCGTTCTGATGCGCAACGTACATGGGGGCTGTCGCCGTGCCGATGCCGGACGTCACAAGTGAACCTGCATTGCAGTGTGTTAAAACACCCATCCCCTCTTTAATGAGAGGTGCGCCATACTCCCCCATCGCCAGGCAGAACGCTTTGTCCTCCTGGTCGATTGCTTCCGCTTCCTCAACAAGAGCCTTGTACAGTTCTGCACTCGAGTTGGCGGACTGACTTTTCGCCTTGTTTACCATGCGAACCATGGACCAATGCAAATTGACTGCTGTCGGACGGGAGCTGTCCAGGTAGGCTGCCTGTTTTGCAATATGTATGATGAACTTTTCCAGGGGAAGGTTGGTTGCATCCCTGATCCCCACGATTAATCCAAAAGCCGCTGACACACCAATAGCGGGGGCTCCTCTGACCTTCAACTGCTTGATGGCATGCCAGACCATCTCAATGGTCTCCTGTTTCTCTTCAACAACCTCGCCTGGCAGTTTTGTCTGATCGAGAAGGTACAATTCGTCGCCGGTCCAGCGGATTGCCTGGGGTATATTCAGTTTCATGGGGTATCAGGTGTATAGGGTGATTGAGCTATGACGCGGCTTTTTTAAATTGTCCAAATGACTGTAAAATCCAGTCTCGAACGTGTCGATTTTATCTGTCAATCACTTTTTCTGCTGGAGAATGTGATGGATAAGCAGGTTGTTGCTATTTACAAAGTACTACATTTGTTAACTCAGGGGCTGTTAATGTCTGAAATGAAGATTGGTTTATCGGCTAAACCCCCTGATTGACGACTGACATGAGTACTGTTATGATAAAATCATACAAGTCAGTAACCGCCATTCTGGCGCATGCTGACACCCTCCCAAAGGCGGCTGCCGGAACAGCTGCTCCGTTCAAATGGAGGTAGATGAGTCTCTGGTGGGCTCCCCGGTCTTCAAAACCGCGCGTGGCGCTGTAGAACAGTGCTGGGTAGGTTCGATTCCTACGTACCTCCGCCAATATTTTGTATTATCTTAGTTATTTAATTAAAACAAAACATGCAACCACGCGCAACCGAGTGCAGCCACACAACCCTGCAAATCATATCTGGAATTCGACAATGAAAGGCACATGCTTGAAGAGCCACTGAAAAGTCAAAGTAGTTTGGATTGATAAAAAAAGTTTAAACTGTGGATTCCTAATCCTCAGTTCCGGGTTTGTGTTCTAGTGGGGCATTATGCTTGAAAGTCGAATCTTTTGCACCAAACATCATTTGAATATTCTAACGAAATCTTTTTTATTCGCTCCAAGGGTAACGAGTGATCGAATCATCAAATCCAATGTCACCGAAGGATCACCGGTTTCCATCTTTGAAATTCTGGACTGACTAGTTTTTAATAGCTTTGCTGCTTGTTTCTGAGTCAGCCTTTGTTCCTTTCTTATCTTTTGAAAGGCCTCGAATAAAGCTACTCTAACTTCGATAAGAGCATTTTCTGCATCTGTTAGTTCGAGAAACTCCTGTACTGTTCCCGTTTTCCAACCTGCATCTTTTAATCTCTTTATTTTTTCTTTTTTCATAGTCACCTTTCAAATAATCTCTTGGTAGCGTTTGAGACGTTTTTTACACAGCTTTTTTATTTTCTCGGGTGTTTTTTTGGTTTTCTTTGCAAATACTTCCAGAATGACAACGAAATCATTGTCAACATACAGGATGATCCGCCACGTTTTCTCAGAATCCCTTATGTGTAGATCATAACAGCTTTTTTCAATCTCAGGCATCGGATCAAAAGGAGGATTGCTCAATTTAATACCCTTTTGCGCTATCCTGAGGAAAAATCCAGCTTCTTTTCTCGCTTTCTCCCCAAAAGGCGGTGTTTTAATCTCACCGCTTAGCCAAACCAGTGTTTTATCTTTATCCATATTCGCTGTTATCAAGGCTGTATGTCAGTTCTGACATGTCGTAGGATTAGTATATGTCAGATCTGATATAGTGTCAAATATGTTTTCTATCACTTCTCAAAATCTCATCATAGACATAATTTAATACGGTTAATGAATATCATTCTCGGTTGATGATGTCATAATATTCTGATATATTTCTTCTTTAAAATTATACTTTAATGTGTGACTGACATACTCAATCGACTTGTTGGAGTTGTGGGTCCTCAAAATCCCATCTGGGCGAAAAAGTAAGCATTTCTCTGCCACTAAATTGGAAATAAAAAACGGGATCGGTACTTTTTGTAAAATATTTCGGGAGAAGCGAGAGGAAAACAGCCACAATTTGAGATTAGGGGCATAGCTATCCCCTGTGTGACATAACCGTTGCACAAAAGAACCGGCTGGAAATAATTGGACTAAGCGGCTTTCTTCCATTCGTATGAGAATGATCAGATCTCGGATTTCCTTTTTGATTCTCTTCCGCCCCGGGCGTTTGTTCTTGTTTGATATTTTGGTCCAATGCCTTTTGAAACGTCGGTTTTGCCAATCAATCACAGTTTCCGGTTTCACAATGATCAGGGAGTTAGCCCATTTTCCCCAAACCTGTCTCAATCCTACCCAAAAGAAGCGGTCTACATCTGTGAGTTTGGGTTTGATATTCTTTGTCAGATATTTTGCGAGTTGCTGCCTTAATGCTAAGCTTTCCAATAACAAATCACTTTTTGATTTGAAAAGAGTCTGGATGGTTTTCAGGAAAATCGTAAAAACCCTGATGAGGATTCGATACATATATTGGAAGCTCCATAGAAAAATTTAATTTGAAGCAGGCAATGTATCGACATCATTCGTAGATTTATCCTGGGCTACATGGCGATGTGTTATAATAGCACTCTTATTGGCTGCATGATATGCGGTGAATTATCTTGACCGTGCAGTGAATAGCCACTATAATCACATTAAATAATGCGGTGATTAATATGTGGATTTATGAACCTCAAAACTGGCCTGACTTTTTCTGGAATGCTGAAGCCCTTGTCTTCAAGCTGGCGGACGTACGCCATCGCCAGGGACGTTTGCTTGGTCGCATGGAAGGGCTTGGCTTTGAACTGAAACGTGAGGCCGGGTTGAGTACGCTGACCAATGATGTTGTGAAATCATCGGCTCTCGAAGGCGAAAAACTCAATCCGGAAGAAGTTCGCTCCTCTATTGCTCGCAGGCTGGGAATTGATATTGCCGGACTAATTCCTGCCAGCCGTGATGTAGACGGCATCGTTGAGATGATGTTGGATGCCACACGGCAATTTTCCAAGCCATTAACCAGAGATCGCCTGTTTGATTGGCATGCAGCACTGTTCCCTACAGGACGTAGCGGTATGCGCCGGATCACAGTTGGTGAGTGGCGCACAATAGATGCCGGTCCCATGCAGGTTGTGTCCGGCCCCATCGGCAATGAAAAAATTCACTTTGAAGCCCCAAGCGCTGAGCACTTGGAAAAAGAGATGCAGGTGTTTTTGAAGTGGCTAGATAACGGCCTCGACATTGATCCCGTTTTGAAGGCAGGGATTGCCCATTTATGGTTTGTGACCATCCATCCCTTTGAAGATGGGAATGGCCGAATTGCACGAGCGATCGGTGACATGGTGCTGGCTCGCACCGATGGAACGCAGGATCGTTTTTACAGCTTGTCATCGCAGATTGAGGCTGAACGTAAGGATTATTTCAATCAGCTTGAAAAACAGCAACGCAGTTCTCTGGACATTACAGGCTGGCTTGCATGGTTTTTAGATTGTCTTGGAAGGGCAATTTCAAGTGCTGAAACGACGCTTGGCAATATTCTGTTCAAGGCGCAGCTATGGGATACCATCAATCAAAGACCCGTAAATGATCGCCAGCGCATCATAATTAACCGTATGCTTGAAGATGATTTCAAGGGATATATGAACACTTCCAAATACGCCAAGCTGGCCAAATGCTCGAACGATACAGCGCTCAGAGATATTCAGGGACTGAAGGATAGAGGGATTTTCATTCAGAACCCTGGCGGCGGCCGTAGCACAAGCTACAGGTTACTGAATCGAGAGGAAACGTAAGAGAAGTGCTACCACGGTCCATTGAGCAAGGATAGGTTAGATTCCTTGTACCTCCTCATAATCCCATCATCCCATAATTACAATCGGTTATTCACTACAAGTCCCATTTGATAATCTGGCCAAAACCGATACATTTTCTGCTTCAGACAAAAATCTAGTTTTGGAGATTTCAAGATATGTATCAAATCCTGACAAGGCTGATTGCAATCTTCCTGAAAACTATCCGAGTTCTTTTCAAATTAAAAAACGATCTACTGCTGGAAAACTTAGTAGATTACAGCACCGGTACGAATGGAAAGAAGTGGCCTAGCCCATTATTCCTGGTCGTTTTTTTCGCGTCATCGATATTTCATAAGGAATAGCTATGCCTTCAATCTCAAATTGTGGCTATTTTCCCTACTATCTCTCCCGGAATATTCTAAAAAAAATAACTGATTTTGTGCCCAATTTTGAATCTGTTGACGATAAAATGTCTCTTTTTTCGCCTCGATGCGATTTTGAGGATACACAACCTTATATCGATATTTTGTGACCCATACAAAGTGGTACTCTATTTTATATTTGGTATGGGAGCCGTGTCTATATTCCATGCCAGCAAGTATAAACAAACTGCTAGCTAAAAGCTACCCGCCTAAAAGGCGGGGGTTTAAACCCTAAATTCGGACGAATTAAGTGTAGCCGGCTTATTATCCCAATTTGTTATGACCTGTTTTATTTCGACCCACTTCACCTTCCCTGATCCGGTATTTATTTTGAATGAATATACATCTTCAAAACTCTCACCTTTGATTCGAATATCCATCAGCATGAGATCCGGTTTGTCTGTTTCTGCTTTTTCAATTGCTTTTTTGCCAGTATCGACGATTGAAGTTACTTCGTATCCCAGGCTCTGCAACTGACTTTCAAGCTCCATTGCAATTTGGCTTCATCTTCGACGATTAGCATTTTTGCTTTTGTCATGATTAGGTTTCGATGTTGAATTTGATTGTGAATTGTGTACCGTTTTTGCTTTCCATATCCATTGAACCATCCAATTGATTTTCAACTAATGTGTGAATAAGTTTAAGTCCTAAAGATTTTGAATTCTTCCAATCCACCCCCTCAGGCATCCCAATTCCATCATCCATCACAGTTAATTCAAGTTCATTATCCAGTTTCTTTATATTCACATTTATTTCACCTTTTAGGTCGTCAGGAAACGCATACTTCAATGAATTGGAAATTAGTTCATTGATGACCAGACCCAGTGGAGAGGCTTGATTAATACTAATTGAGATTTCTTCGATATCAGTATTCAGTTTTACTTTGTCATGGGTAACCGAATATGTTTGAAAAATGGAGGTTGTTACTTTTGATAGATACGTCTTTAGATTAATTTCAGATAGATTTTCTGAACCATGCAAAGTTTCATGAACTGCTGACATTGCATATACCCTGCTCTGACTCTCCTTTAAGACCTCTTTAATCTGTTTGTCGTCGATGTTATTTGCTTGAAGGCTAAGGAGACTGGCGATGACTGCCATATTATTCTTAACTCGGTGATGGATTTCATCAATAAGGGTTTCTTTTTCTT
>JAOZRE010000468.1:0-3244 GCA_029940215.1 bacterium
AAACAGGTCGCTTTCGAAAAGATCTCTGGTATCGTCTGAATGTTTTCCCGATCACAGCCCCCCCTCTTCGCAAGCGCAAAGAAGATATCCCGCTGCTTGTAAACTGGATCGTTAAAAAACTGTGTCGAAAAATGGGAAAACGGATCGAAACCATCACCTCAGATACAATGAAGGCCCTGGAAAATTATCAATGGCCGGGTAATGTCAGAGAACTGGAAAACGTGATTGAACGGGCGGTTATTAATTCCTCCGGCAAGGAGTTGAAACTGGCTGAAGAACTGGACTCAAATCAAACCAGTAAATTATCCTCAGACCGGACAAAAACCCTGCCTGAAGTAGAACGCGATTATATCCTGGAAATACTCGAAAAGACAAACTGGCAAATTGAAGGCACCGACAGCACATCCGAAATCCTGGGACTGCCCCCCAGCACCTTGCGAGCTCGAATGAGAAAACACGGAATCAAGCGCCCATAGTAGGAGCCAACCGCACCGGCCGAAGTTTTTCTGCATAGTTAGTTTAAACCAACAATTACCCGGAGATAACTCCTTACGAGAGGTGCACCGTAGGCGGGAGAAAAGCAATAATCGACGGGATGAAATGTATCGATCAGCACAAAAAGAGGTTGACTGAATGAACACTTCGAGGTATTACTAAATAAAAAAAGTAATACTGCACCTTGCCCAAAAGAGGAAAAACAATGCCAAGAATAACCAGCAAAGGACAGGTGACAATACCTAAAAACGTTCGCAGTAGGTTTTCTTTTTTGCCAGGGACCGAAATTGATTTTATTATTAAAGATGACAAGGTGATAGTATCTAAAAGTAGAAATGTTAACAAATTTTTGAATTGGCTGGGTCGAGGAAAACAGCTGCATAAAAATGAAGTTGATCTGATGCTTAATCAATTGCGGGGTAGGGTTGATGACTAGAATAGTTGTTGATACTAACCCCCTGGTTTACATAATTAATGCAGTTCCAGATTTGGGTGAGAAATATGCAATTCTATTAGGTGACCTCAGCAAAAAAAAGGCCTTAATTATCCCTAAAATTGTATATGGCGAACTTTCATTAGCTTTTCAGAGTGATAAGGAACTGCATAATTTCCTAAACGATACAGGAATTATTGTAAGCGAGATCAATCAGGAATCATACATAACCGCTGCCAAACGCTGGGAGGAATATAATACCCGCCGGATTCTTCTTTGCCAAAGCTGTGGTACAATAATGGAAAAATCTATTTGTAAAATATGCCATCAGGAGATAAAAATCAGGCAACATATTCTTTCCGACTTCCTGATTGGTGCTTTTGCTTTAGAGATGAATGAAAAGTCTCTTGTCACCAATGATAAAGGGTATTTCACAACATATTTCCCTGAATTGAACATTATTTATTGTTGATTCAATTGAAGATAAAACTACCCAAAGATGTGATTTCGAAGAACCTGCCCGGGATCCGCCCAATCTCCACGGGGCCATAACACCAAACTAAGTTTATCTATTCCAACCTGGAACGCCACCATATTTAGTGACTGCCACCAAATATGGCGGTGAGTGTGTAAATTTATATCACTTCCTCTTTCCTCCCACACCTCGTTAAAGCTCCTGTTCTCCAAACTCTGCCCGAGATGCTACTCAATGGCATGCTATATGCGAATGTAATTCAAAAAAGAAGAATACAACCAAACAAATGGCCGATCCATTAACCCGGAAAATCCGGAAACCTGGTTGTGATTGAGAAGCAAAAATATTCAGTAAAAGGAAAATTTCCTGTGTTGACAGCATATGTACGGGTAGATGTTCTGCCCGAAAAGTGTATTGAGTTTGAGCAGACTGTTTTTTCGCTGCAACAAGAATTCTTTGAGACAACCGGCTGTTTGAACTACAATATTTATAAAGATACGATTAAACGTACCACCTATTTGCTAATCAGTGAGTGGCAGAATCAGGAAGTATTGGAGCGTCATCTCCAGGCAAACAACTTTGCTGTCTTACAAGGAGCGATCAATAATTTATGTGAACCGCCGGAGGTAAAGTTCAAAATCGCGTCTCTTCTGGACAGTCAATCGCCTCCAACATCGAATTCCAGCAGTCGCAACACGAAAGGGTTTTTAGAGCTCATCCATCAGCCTTGAAAAGTGAAATATTTACAAAGCATGAGGGGAGTTATTCATGAATAACAGACTAGCCTTGATTACGGGAGCCTCTAGTGGAATTGGCGCCGATTTCGCTCGAGAATTGGCTGCACAGAACCATGATCTTTTTATTACCGCCCGGCGCCTGGACAGGCTTGAATCGCTTAAAAAGGAAATCGAACAACAATATGGTGTTCAGGTTCATACTTTTACTGCTGATTTAATAGATCCTGACGGTGTTAATAGTATACTGGAAGAGTTACACAGACAAAATTTGAAAGTTGATGTCCTGATCAACAACGCTGGTTTTGGGGCCAGAGTCTTTATACTGGATAAACGACCCGAAGACTGGGATAACATTATCCGTGTCAATGTAAACAGTCTGGTCGCCTTAACCATGGGGATTCTTCCTTCCATGGTCGAGCGTCAAAACGGGAAGATCCTGAACGTCTCCTCAACAGGAGCCTTTCAGGCCGTACCCTGGCTAACTGTCTATGCTGCTACCAAAGCGTTCATACTCAGTTTTTCAGAGGGTTTGGCCGCGGAACTCAAAGACCAGCATATCAATGTTCAGGTCACTTGCCTTTGCCCGGGACCAACACGAACGGAATTTCACACACTTGCCGACGCGGATGACATTGGCTTCCCGGATTTTGCCTGGATGGAATCGGATCAAGTCGTTACGGCCGGGTTAAACGCGCTTGAAAGAGGTGAACGCGTTTGTGTTCCTGGCGTATACAACAAACTGTCATTACATAGTCAAAGACTTGTCCCCAGAAGCATTGTAACTCACATGGTTGGGAATATGCACAAAATCAAAAATATTTAGAAACCAATTGAAAACCTGAGAGGAGGTATGTCATGCCAAAGAAAGATCGAGGACTTGTTTTAATCACCGGAGCCGCTGGTTTTGTCGGACATCACATGGTGTCCGAGGCTATTAAGGCCGGCTTTAAAGTGCGGGCCACCGATGTCTCCAGCCGCCACTACGGCGCCATGTTCGAGGCCTTGGGAGTTGAATTTGTAACGTCGAATTTAACCGAGAGAAAAGGGCTTGATGAGCTCCTCAAAGATATCAAAAGCGTCATTCACATTGCCGGGATCCACGAT
>JAOZRE010000468.1:3254-3471 GCA_029940215.1 bacterium
ACCACGATTACTCAACCCCGGACAAGGTTATTTTTGCGGTCAATGCCGGAGCTGTTGAAAACCTCTGTGACGCTGCTGTCAATGAGGGTGTCGAGCGATTTATCCATTTTTCAGCCGCTGGTGTACACGGTTACAACTCAAATCCCGGGAATGAGGTTAAAGAAGACGACCCAAAGCAGACACCACCGCTGAATAATTACTTCGTCAGCAAATGGGA
>JAOZRE010000469.1 GCA_029940215.1 bacterium
CTTCCCTGTATTGAAAATTGTATCTTGACAGTCTGGAGTTCTCCTCGTCATGCCGGACTTGATCCGGTATCCAGGCACGCATTACTTTGAAATCATACTGGATTCCGTGTCAAGCACGGAATGACGGCATTCGTGAATGTATTTATTTTTAATTTCAGCTATTTACAAGAGAACTCTAAACTGTTCAGATTGTATATATAACTTCAAATTCATAGATTATTATGAAATTGATCAGGGATAATTCTCCCGAATATTCAGACAAGTATCCAAATGAAACTGACTTTAAAACTCGTCTTATATCTTATGCTTGGCATTATGTTGATTGAAGTAATCGGTGGTTACTTTTCAATCAAGCGCGAAGTCAGGCTTTTTGAAAACCATGTGCAGCAAGAGACAAGACTCCTCGGACATGGAATGGAGGGTATGATAACTGAGGTCTGGAAATCATCCGGCCAACAACGTGTCCTGGAACTTATCAGAGAAGCTGATGAGAGAGAGCCCCAAGTTGGTATTCGCTGGGTTTGGCTGAATGACACGGATAATAGTCCGTTTTCTCCCAATATTGACCCGAGTAGGCTCATAAACATCGTCCAGGATCAAAATACTGCATTCAAAATAGAAGAAGATAACGAAGATGAGTTCATCTACACCTATTTTCCAATAGCAGTTGCCAAAAATCGCTTGGGGGCTCTTGAATTGAAAAAGAGCTTAGCTGATATTAAGCTTTACACAGAGGATACCATAGTCCAGATTACGGTTTTAATATCGATATCTTTTGCTATGGCTGTTTTATTGTCTTGGGTATTGGGGTATAGATTTGTCGGCCGACCTTTGGACATATTAACAAAAGCAATTAGACAGATAGGTGATGATGAAATACCCGAACCCATTATTATTGAAGATCGCAACGAGCTGACTAATCTGGCTCAGGCCTTTAATGACATGTGGACGAATCTTAAACTTGCAGGAGAAAAAATAAAATCCGAGTCAGAGGCTAGAATTGAGACACTAAATCAGCTACGTCACGCCGATCGTTTGAAAACCGTTGGCAGTGTAGCCGCTGGTATAGCACATGAACTTGGAACGCCGCTGAATATTATCTCAGGCAGATCGTCACTAATTATATCAAAGAAGTTGTCCTCTCCAGAAAAAGATGAATGTGCAAAAATTATTTCTGGGCAAGTAAGTCGGATGTCTACTATAATCAATCAATTTCTTGATTATGCAAAATATCATAAGCCCTTAATGAAAAGGACTGACATCAGGCTTTTGGTTTTTAAAACCGTAGACTTACTTTATCCGTCAGTAAATAAGCAAACAACATCTATTGATTTGCTGGGGAAAGACATCCCGGTTTTTGTAAATATCGATTCAGGTCAAATTCAACAGGTACTTATTAATATATTGACTAATGCTATCAAGGCAATGCCGAATGGCGGAAATATCTCAATTGATATTCAAGAAAAACGGGCTCGGAATAAAAAAGGCTTTGATGAAAAGGAAAAAAACTATGTTTGTATTTCTGTTCAGGATGAAGGAGAAGGTATCTCTGATGAAGATATCGATCTCATTTTTGACCCATTCTTTACCAAAAAACTAGTGGGTCAAGGGACCGGGTTGGGCCTTTCCATCGCTTCAGAGATTTGCTACGAGCATGATGGTTATATTGATGTTATAAGTGAGTTTGGAAAAGGGAGTTGTTTTATGGTTTATTTGCCAAAAGATCCATCAGGGAGCGCATAGTGAAAGGTAAAATTCTGGTAGTTGATGATAATATTGAGATGTGTAAAACCGTCGAGAAATATTTACAGATAGATGGGTTCAAAGTTGCTTGGGTCATTTCTGCAGAAGAGGCTATAGAACTGATTAAAAACGAATTGTATGATGTAGTACTAACTGATTTGCGAATGCCGCAAACTGATGGGATTGATTTATGTGGCCAAATCAGAGAAATCCAACCAGATATCCCCGTAGTATTGATGACCGCATTCGGTAGCCTTGAGACCGCCATTCGAGCTATTAGGGCTGGTACATATGACTTTATTACAAAACCGATAGAAATGGAGATTTTGGCCATAACACTTGAGCGTGCAGTTAGTCATAGTAGGTTGAAAGGACAGATAAAGCTGTTGAATGATATTGTTCGAAAATCCCGTCCACACGGTGATATTATCGGATCCAGTGTGCCCATGGAAAAACTATTCGACAAGTTGGATGTTATCAGAAACTCAGAGATATCTGTTATGCTTGCCGGAGAAAGCGGCACAGGAAAAGACCTGGTTGCAAAAAAGATACATAATGATAGCTCACGCAAAGACGGTCCTTTCGTTCCGGTCAATTGTGCAGCATTACCCGAAATGATATTGGAGAGTGAGCTATTCGGCCATGTTCGTGGTGCCTTCACGGATGCAAAAATGACTCGAAAAGGAATGTTTTTACTTGCTGAAGGAGGAACACTATTTCTCGATGAAATTGGAGAATTGCCGCTTTCACTTCAACCAAAACTGCTCAGAGCTTTAGAAGACCGTAAAATCCGACCTGTTGGTTCTGATAAGGAAATATCAGTCAATGTAAGGGTTATTACAGCGACAAACAAGGATTTGGAGAAAGCAATAGGGGATGGTGAATTCAGGGAAGATCTATACTACCGTATCAATGTGATGCAACTGCAAATCCCGACGCTTCGTGAACGTGGAACTGATATTGTACTGCTGGCAAAATTTTTTATGGAACAGTTTTCTCAGCGGAGTGGAAAGAAGGTAAATGACATTTCACAACCAGTTATGGAGCGTTTACTTAATTACAACTGGAGAGGTAATGTGCGTGAATTGAAAAACATTATGGAGAGAGCAGTTGCATTGACAAGACATGATCAAATTGTATTGGATGACCTGCCTGAGGCAGTTCAGTCAGCTCGTTTAAAAGCTTACAGTGATGAAAACAGCAACTTTAAGGACCTAATTTCTATTAATCAGTTAGAGGAACAATACATCGAATTCATTCTTAAAAAAGTCGATGGCAACAAAAAGAGAGCAGCAGAAATATTAGGTTTTGACAGGAAAACCTTGTACAGAAAACTGGCCAGCTATGAAAAAGCCAACTAGCACTCTTTATCTGTTACCATCACTATTATATTTAATCTAAGGGTCGCATAATTGAGCCAACCGCTATCTGACAATACATTCACCTGCCGGATTGGACTTAGCCGGAAATCGCATTGATTTTAAGCTCTCGCAGTATCGAATACGGTTTGTCCGATTGTTATGTCTAATTGCCGCTTTTCCCGCAGATGTTGTACCTCAATCTGGCTTTCTCTCAAGCTTGTAAAATCATAGATCAGGTCTGCATTTTCGTCGACCATCAGTTCGCCTTTCCAATCATAAATTTCTTCGCTCATTAGCGCCTTAATATTTTTTTGCTGAACGTTTTCAGTGATTTCAGTCGAAGAATTCAACTCCA
>JAOZRE010000107.1:0-9300 GCA_029940215.1 bacterium
AAGACCTCATATAATTCATTAAGTGAAGTATTAAAACTGGATGTCTTTGTTTTATAGAAACAACTTTAAGACTTGGTACAAAGTAGAAGTTGACTTGTTTATGCAAAATTAATTTAGAATTGAGCAACACTATCTACCGAACGAATATCTAAATTTTACTATAATGAGGAACAAATGGACATTGAACAAGAAGAGAAGCAGCTGGTGAAATCCTTTTCCGAATATGCTAAAAAGTACGGTGAGATTAAAACTCAAGAAGAAGGAACGGAAATTATCGTGCCTACGACTGACTCTATCAGGTTTTCCATTCTAGGTGATTTTGTATCTGTATCTATCAATAAAGATGAGACTCCTGAAAAATCAGCAACAATTGGAATTGACTGCTATAGAATAACTCAAAAGCTGAGGTTTACTAGCCATAAACCATTTGAATTCGATGATCAGGATTGGGAATTAGGAACAGAACAAAAGTAAGGACTAGCTAGCAATTAGCTACAGCTGAGCATGGCGCTGTGTGGGTATTTTATTGGGAGTATTATTCACCATACATTTCAGTAATTATGAATCTGAGTTGCGCGGAAATATCTAGGGGCAATGAATCAATTTTCTTTTTCAGTCTTTGTTTACTAATTGTGCGAATTTGATCAATAGCTATTTCTGATGGAGTACCCGCACATTCAATTTGAATTCGGCTTTTCCACATTGGATGAAGTTTTGAGGTAAGGGGACAAACAACAACCGTTTCTAAATACATGTTCATTTCATTTTGACTAATGATCACGACAGGTCGGACTTTTTTGATTTCACTACCAATAGTCGGATTTAAGTCTGCATTAAAGATTTCATACCTTTTGGGAAAGGATTTATTAGTCATCTAAACCGTCTTGCAGGGTGTTATCGAAGTCAGACCAGTCTTCTTTTTCAGATTTCATGGCTTTAAATGTGTCCTCCCAGGATAGCTTTGAAATCTTGCTGTTATGTAGTAAAATTCCATTTTCCTTCTCTTCAATTTGGATTGAGTCAGTAAATCCATATTTTTGAAGAATTGATTTTGGTATTCGGATTCCTTTGGAATTTCCGATTTTTACTAGTTTTAGTTCATTTATTTGAGCCATTTTAAGTCTCCAATATTAACGTTAATATAATTACTGTAATTACATATTACACTCAAGTCAACGCATATTGTCAGGTACTCAACAAAAGCAAATATTTGACCATACCCGCCGTTGTGGCTTTGAGACTGGGGGGGATACAGGCGTTAGTGAAAAGAACCAAGTAATTTGACTTACAATAGATAATATGGATCTGAAAATGGCAGAGGAAGTTTATTCTGATAAACATGCTGACAAATTACTCGAGATTGAGGTCATGGTCAAACAGGGTGACTCCGTCTCCCAGGCTTGTCAGAAAGCTGGGATTAGCCTGTCAGAATATAGGCGATGGTCCTCTGATATCGCTGAACTGGCTATGAATGAGGCTATTATCAACTATTCAGAGTCGGAAAAACTGACAGAGAGCGTAATGAAAATCGTTGATCAGCAAATTCGTCCAAGAGTATATCAACAGGTAGTCGTTACTTTGCTAAAAGATAAGAAAACGATCAGTCCTGACCTAATTAAAATTGTTAAAAAGTTCTACCGGGAAGCCAAACAGTTGCAAGAGATATTGCTAAATTCTGTATATGGCAAGGAACAGGAAAAAATCTCTATTACCTGTGAAAAAGGTTGTGATTACTGTTGTCGACTCACAGTAGTGGCAACAGAACCGGAGCTGGTTATTATTCGCGAGTATCTCCTCGATACTGGTTCAGAGGCTTCCCTGGAGGTAACCAGGGAAAACCTGCGACAGTTTTGTCTCAGAACATGTCGCTGTACAACCTGGCAAGAAAAACTGTCTATCAAGTGTGGTTTTCTGAAAGAGGGAAGCTGTACAATTTACGATGTAAGACCTATAGCCTGCCGCGCATGGAACAGCACTGATGTGGAGACGTGTAAACGATATCTGAAAACGTCGGAAGAAGAAATTTCAGCCAGTATCTGTCACAATGCCCCATACGATGTCATCAAGAAAGGGATCAACCATGCTCTTCACGCGACAGGATTTATTCCACCAAACGAGGAATTAAACTCTGGCGTGTTGCGATTACTAAACGTCTAGCTGGTTCAATTGATCTATAAACGGAATAATAAAACCAACAACAAATAGGGATAGATTGCGGTTCGATCTGCTCACACAATCTATCCTTATTTGTTAGACTATCAACCTTTATCAAAGGTGCACCCATTCGTCTAACAGAACCGTCGAGCTTTTTTCGTATAAGGTTACTCAAATTCAAAAGGGTTAGAAAAGCCTAATAAAAGCAACATTTTTTGGAGAGAAATGTATGAAACAACAGTTAATAAAGACGACCATCGTTGGAAGTTTGCCCAAACCGGCTTGGCTGGCAGAACCCACGAAGCTATGGTCGCCCTGGAAGCTCGAAGGCCAGGCACTGATCGAAGGCAAGCAAGACGCGGTCAAACTGGTACTCCGCGACCAGGAGCAGGCTGGCATCGACATTGTCTGCGACGGCGAGCAGACTCGCCAACATTTTGTGACCACCTTCATCGAAAATCTCAATGGCGTGGACTTCCAGCGCCGAGAGAAGGTTCGTATTCGAAACCGCTATGAGGTAGACGTGCCAGTCGTTGTCGGGCCAGTTAGTCGTAAACAATCTGTTTATGTGGATGACGCCCGGTTTCTGAGGAACGAAACAACACACCAGATAAAATTTACCTTGCCCGGTCCTATGACGATGGTTGATACCCTCTACGACGACTATTATCATAGCCGCGAAAAACTGGCCTGAGAGTTTGCTAAAATCCTCAACGAAGAAGCCCGTGAGCTTGAAGCCATCGGTGTCGATGTCATCCAGTTCGATGAACCGGCTTTCAACGTCTTTTTTGACGAGGTACGTGACTGGGGTGTAAAGGCTCTGGAACGCGCCGCCGAAGGTTTGAACTGTAAAACTGCAGTTCACATTTGCTATGGTTACGGTATCAAAGCCAACACCGATTGGAAAAAGACACTTGGCGCAGAATGGCGGCAGTACGAAGAGATTTTCCCCCTGCTCAAAACGTCGACGATAGATCAAGTATCCCTTGAATGCCACAACTCCAAAGTGCCAATAGAGTTGATTGGTTTGCTCAAGGGCAAAGATGTACTAGTCGGGGCCATTGATGTTACCGCTGATCATATCGAAACGCCTGAAGAAGTTGCTGCCACCCTCCGTGAAGCACTTCAAATGTGTCTCCGGAACATCTTTACGCCTTCACCAACTGCGGGATGGTACCGCTCCACCGCAACGTCGCGCGGGGCAAACTAAAGGCACTGGCAGCGGGTGCCACAATCGTTAGAGCTGAGTTGGACAACGGTTAAGGAATTCAAGCAATTAACAATCACATAAGGTCGGAAGGACCTCGGAATGTCTCAAATCCATTGACACATTCCGGTGCCAGGTGAAAAGCAATTCACAGGGAATTTATGAGTTCTAAAAAAAGTATATATAGTACAGCTGATAACTCTTATAACGCGGCTGGTGAACTATTCGGGATTATAAAATTCGTCGATACTTTTTATGACTTAATGGGAGAGGTTCCTGAAACAAAAAAAATACGTGATATGCATCCTGACGATTTATCAGTGTCCAGGAAGAAATTAGCCTACTTTTTGTCCGGGTGGCTTGGTGGTCCGAAAATATATTCAGAACACTTCGGTAAGATCAACCTCCCTGGTGCTCACCGGCATTTGTCCATAGGGTCGGAAGAGAGGGATGCATGGCTTTTGTGCATGCAGAAAGCCATAAACAAACAACCTTACGACGATTCCTTTAAGGACTATTTCATAAAGCAGTTACGCATTCCAGCTGAGCGAATCAGAACGGTCTGTAGCACCTGAACATATGACAGAATCAATTTCCATTCAACAAGCCAGAAAACTGGTGTTGCTGTCACAGCGGCTTCCACCGGCAAAGCAAACCGGCAACGCGATTGCGGCGACACTGGCTTCTATTGAACACCTTGGATACATTCAGATCGATACCATCTCGGCTATTCAGCGGGCCCATCACCATACCCTGTGGAATCGCAACCCTCGCTATAAAACCTCCCACCTCAATCAGCTGATTGCCGACAAACAGGTTTTTGAATACTGGTCACATGCTGCCGCCTACCTGCCCATGCGTGATTACCGGTACAGCTTGCCTCGCAAGCAGGCAATAGCAAACGGAGATCAGAATCACTGGTATGAACGTGATGAGCGGCTGATGAAAGCAGTGCTCAAGCGTATTGCCACCGAAGGTCCCTTGATGGCTAAAGACTTTGAACCTACCGGTAAAAAGACCGGTGAATGGAGGAGTAAACCCGCCAAACGAGCCTTGGAATGCCTGATTATGCAGGGTGAGCTCATGGTTCCTTACCGGTTTAATTTTCACAAGGTTTATGATCTCACTGAACGGGTATTGCCTGAAAAAATTGACACCACGCTGCCTGATCCGGAGGAAACTGCTCGTTTTTTGATTAACCGATACCTGCGGGCAAACGGACTGGGACAGGCTGCCGAAATAACCTATTTGTTGAAGTACACCAAACCGCTTGTTTCTGCTACCCTGCAGGAAATGGTTTTGAACAGAGAATTGCTACATATCAGTGCTGGTGGTAACGTCTATTTTGCATTGCCAGATTCAATGGGTCTGCTGCGTAAATCGCTGACTCGCAGCAAGCTTAAAATACTCTCACCATTTGATAACCTGGTCATTCAGCGCAAGCGCATGCAGGCGCTCTTCGGCTTTGACTATCTGCTTGAATGCTATCTCCCTGAGGCAAAACGTCAATATGGCTATTTCTCTTTACCTGTCTTATGGGATGGAAAACTGGTTGCACGAATGGACTGCAAAACCGAGAGAAAAAAATCACTGCTGCATATTCATCATCTTGCACTGGAACCTGGGCTCGTAAAAACCGATGCTTTTTCCCTTGCCCTGTGCAAAGAGCTTGACGCTTTCCTGCAGTTTAATGACTGCAATAGTATTCGGTTACACAGAACCTCACCAGCCAACTTTAAACCGGTGCTGCAAACTGTAATCAACGGTTTGACGAGGTGATTAATATGAAATTAACTGTTCCAGGGAAAAATGAAAATTAAACAAAGCTTTCCACCTATTGCTGATAAATCAGCACTGATATTGATTTTAGGTTCAATGCCTGGTGAAGAATCATTAAAAAGACGCGAATATTATGCCCATCCAAAGAATTCATTTTGGCAAATACTGGGAAATGTTTTTGGATTTGACTACAGGATGACGTACGAACAAAGAACAAAAGCCTTATTGAAAAACAAAATATCAGTGTGGGATGTTCTGGAATCATGCGAAAGAGAGGGAAGTCTTGACTCCAGCATTAAAAACGACACGATTATCGAAAATAATTTTTCCTGGTTTTTCAGCGAGTATCCAGATGTCACACATGTTTTCTTCAACGGTGCCAAGGCAGAAAAAGAGTATCAGAAAAGAGTCATGCCCAATCTGCCTGAATTGAAACATAAAATCAGATATCACCGGCTTCCATCTACCAGCCCGGCCATGGCTATGATGACACCCACAGAGAAGTTATCTGAATGGTCGAGGATTAAAGTATAACCTGCAGAGTTCAGGATTAAAACTATTCTTATTGGTCTCAATACGTCGATTGGAAGATGTTGTGATATCTGCTACCCTGGAAAAAGAACAACAAACAGTTGGGGGATATGATGAGTGATGGAAACGTTGTCAGGGTTCGCTGGAGCTTTTGGGTAACCGGTGCTATTGCGCTGATCTGGAATGCTATGGGCGCCATAAATTTCTTCATGCAAATGAACCCAGACGTGCTCTCTTCATATCGCGAGTCTGAGCGCGCGATAATCGAAGGCCGTCCCGCATGGGTCACTGTGGGTTTTGCGATAGCTGTTTTCGGTGGTGCGATTGGCAGTCTTCTGCTTTTATTCAGAAAGTCGTTTGCGACTATTTGTTTATCGCGTCGATACTCGGTGTGATTGTGACAATGATTCATACCCTTGGCCTCGGTATAGACTTCGGTCTCGGTGAGATCCAGGGAATTATCCTGATGCCGCTGGTGGTGGCGGCGTTATTGATCTGGTATTCGAAACGGGCCGAAAACAAGAGTTGGATCAGTTAAGATAGGCAAAATGCAATACGCAATAAGAATTGACGAGCCTCATATCGGATTGATCCTGTAAATGATATATATTGCTTTGGGTGTGGTAAAAAAGGAAAAAGATGTTCAGCAATTCAACTGAAAATAGTTAATCAAACAACAGGTTTAACGAACCGGGTTGTGGCTCTGGCAATTTGAATATTGTGGAAAATTGGAGGAAGGATGATTGAATTGAAACCACTCAACCAACAAAGGCATGAATTCAAGGATGATGAGCTGGTGTGCTTTTGCTTTGACTATACAAAGCGTGATATTGAGAAGGATTACCGGGAGCACGGTCGATCAACGATCATGGAACGGATTACACTGGAAAAGAAGCGTGAGGGTTGCGACTGCAGCACCAAAAACCCCAAGGGAAGTTGATGCCTGGGCGACGTTCACCAGGTGGTGAAGAAATTTTCAGAAAAACCTCAGTAAATTCCCTCCCCGGCACTATTTTTCTGCACTACATGGAATGCAGTAAGGCTTGTCATCTATCATCCGGATCCGGATATCCATCACCGCTTCGCCACAGGCGCAGCAGTTGATAGACTTTCGTCGCTGGGCCATTTGCGGTTCCGGTATTCTGACTTCTTCGATATCCATCAGCTCTTCAACAGCCGCTGACAATATCCAGTCGCCGAATGCCTTGCGCGATTCCTTAGCTGACTCCGGGGCCCCCTTGCCATGGTACAGGACCCGTATTCCGATACCGGTTTGACGTGAAAACAGGGTATAGACCTGCTTACCGTAGTCATGGAATATCAGGTTTCCTTTCCCGAAGGTACAGCCTGTTAAACACTGCAGGGCGTCCACGCCGCAGGCATCATTTTCGACAATTGCCACCACCTCTTCGTCTTCAGATCGAACCGCGTTCAGTTTCTCTAAAGCAGCTTTAGCCATTCTGTAGCCCATGGCGATCCCCGGGCACTCATGCCCGTGGAAACTCAGGATTTCGTTGTATGTCATCATATTCAGCTCCTTGTCCGTTCTACAGCTTGATGCCAGCCCTTCAGCAGTTCATCAATCTTATCCTGGCCAAGCCCAGGTTTAAATCTCTGATTCTCCTGCCACATGGTCTGAATCTGCTCCAGAGACTCCCAAACACCCGTTGCCAGGCCGGCCAGAAAAGCAGCTCCCATTGCGGTTGTTTCTATAATGTTCGGTCTACTGACTTCCAGTTTTAGAAGATCGGCCTGGAATTGGCAGAGGAAGTTATTCGCAGTAGCCCCACCGTCAACTCTCAACAATTTAAGGGCTGTTCCGGTATCCTGTTCCATAGCGTTGAGCAGGTCCCAAGACTGGTATGCAATTGCTTCGAGGGCGGCACGAACCAAATGGTTCTTATTGGTATCCCTTGTCAATCCGATCATGGTGCCGCGAGCATTGGGGTCCCAATAAGGTGCGCCCAGACCTACAAAAGCTGGAACAATATAGGCGCCACCCGTGTCATCAACAGCATTGGCCATGGATTCCGTTTCGGCAGCATCTGAAAAAAGTCCCAGGTTATCTCTGAGCCACTGGATCAATGCACCTGCGATGAATGCCGATCCCTCCAGAGCGTAGGTTGTCTTATCCCCTATTTTCCAGCCAATGGTTGTCAGCAGTCCATGTTTGGAAAGAGGGGCCTCCTTACCGGCGTTCATCAGTAGAAAACAGCCGGTTCCATAAGTATTTTTTGCCATCCCCTTTTCAAAACAGGCCTGGCCGAAGAGAGCAGCCTGTTGATCTCCGGCGACACCGGCTATGGGGACCTCCGCTCCCCATTCAATCTCGTTGGTTGTAGCGATTATTTCACTACTGTCATGTACCTCGGGAAGGGCTTCGATGGGAATTTCCAGCCGGTCAGCAATCTCACGGTCCCAGGTGAGGTCAAAGATATTGTAAAGCAGTGTCCGGGATGCGTTGGAGACATCTGTGACGTGACTTTTTCCGCCCGAGAGTTTCCAAATAAGCCAGCTGTCAACGGTTCCAACAGCCAGTTTCTGTTCCCTGGCCAATTCTGCCACTTCCGGGATCTCCTTCAGCATCCAGCGAATTTTAGTTCCTGAAAAGTATGGGTCTGCCAGCAGTCCTGTCTTCTGACGAATACGCTCTTCAAAACCTTCAGCCTTAAGTTCCTCACAAAAATCAGAGGTTCGGCGACATTGCCAGACAATGGCGTTGCCGATAGCTTCCCCGGTTTCCCTGTTCCAGGCGATGACTGTTTCCCGTTGGTTGGTGATCCCTATCGCGGTGATATCGGCCATAGCAAGGTTCGTTTTTGCCAGTACCATCTTGATGGTTCTTTTCTGGGAGCGCCAGATGACCTCCGGCTCCTGCTCGACCCAACCGGGTTGGGGAAATGTGGAGTCAAATACCTCGCTGGCGGCGGCGACGATATTCCCGCCCTCATTAAACAGGACCGTCCTGGAACTGCTGGTTCCCTGGTCCAGCGCCATTACCAATTTTGTCATGGGGCTATCTCACAGATAAGGTCTGCTGGTGTTTGATTCCTGCAGCGTCGTTGTTAACCGGTAAGATGAAGAAATTGTCCTTGTGTTACTTTCCTTATAGACCTTACCTAATTCTCGGCCTGCTGTATAGAGACCGGGTTATTGCAGAAGAAATTATGGCTTTAAATCCCTGTTTTAGAAGAGAGCTTTGAGCAAAATCAGCAACCGGCTCCTGTTCTGCCGTTTTGGGGTTGACGGTTATCTGCAATCAAAGGTAATCGTTATAGATACTCTTGGTTATTTGATCCTCCAGAATATCTTCGTTCCGGATCTAAAATATTCCAAATATCTCTCTCATCACCGAATTAATTTCGAAATAGTAGGAGTGACATTATGTTATCAATCATACCTGAGTTATATGCTATGACACCACAGTCCGGCGGAGACGGCGGCGGAATGATGGGACAATTTGTCCTGTTTGGTGCGATTTTTCTGATTTTTTTCCTTTTGGTTATCCGTCCGCAACAGAAGAAGGCCAAGAAGCATCGAGAAATGGTCAGCACCATGTCAAAGGGTGACCGGGTTGTTACGGCCTCAGGCATTCATGGGAAAATAAACAAATATTTTGATGACAAGGA